>JAIVHD010000256.1:0-3922 GCA_020201235.1 Lysobacteraceae bacterium | reverse complement strand
GCGGCATTAGCGCCGACCGCTGTGTCTCGAACTGGTGGCAACCCATGACCGAAGCGGACGCCGCGCTCAACGACCGGCACTGCCGCAAGCTGTCGCTCGACTGGTTGACCCAGGGCCGCGTCGGCACCGGTTCGATCAGCACTGCCGAGCAGGCCGATGCGCTTGCTGCCTTGCTCAATGCCCTGGGCATCGACCGGGTTGACGGCGTGGTAGGGGCTTCTTACGGCGCAATGATCGGACTGGCCTTTGCCGCCCGGCATGGTGACCGCCTCAAGCGACTGGTCGCGATCAGCGGCGCACATCGCTCGACGCCGGCCGCCAGCGCCATCCGCATTCTTCAGCGAGAGATCATCCGTTCAGCGATCGCGCGCGGCGACAGCCGCAGCGGTGTTGCGTTGGCGCGGGCACTGGCGCTGACGACCTACCGACCGGATGCGTTGATCAACGAGCGGTTCTACCACGCCGAGCCGGCCGAAACAGTGCGTGAGCTGGAGGGTTATTTGATGGTCAATGGACACCGGTTCGCCGAGCATTTCGATGCCGATCGCTATCTGGCGCTTTCGGCGTCGCTGGATTCGCACCTCGTTGATCCGAACGAAATCAGGTGCCCGACTGATCTCATTTCGGTTGACTCCGATGCGCTGGTGCCGCCGGCGCAGCTACGTTCGCTGGCGTGCGCAATTGGCCTGCATGCCCGAGTGCATTCGATCGACTCGCCGTTTGGGCACGACGCCTTTTTGAAATCCCCCGAACTGATTGGTCCGCTACTGCAAAGATGCCTGGCGCTTGACGTCCCGGGCAACCGGTTTACCAGAGCACACGGAGACTCACAATGACATCGTTCAAACCGCACAGTGCGACGCTGGCCGTTCGTGCCGGTCTCGAAGACGATACCCAGTACGGTGCCGTCGTGCCGCCGCTGCATTTTTCGAGCACGTTCGCGTTTGCCGGTTTCGGCCAGCCGCGTGCACACGATTACAGTCGCTCCGGAAACCCGACCCGCGATCTTCTGGCCAATGCCCTGATCGATCTTGAAGGTGGACAGGCGGCAACTGTGACGGCCACCGGAATGGCGGCCATCACCACGGTATTGCAGTTGCTTAAGCCCGGCGACCGCTTGCTGGCACCGGCCGATTGCTACGGCGGCACCTGGCGTCTGCTCGATGCGCTGCATCAGCGTGGCGCGTTCGAACTCGAATGGGTCGATTTCTACTCAGACGATGATTGGCGCAACAAGCTCGAATCCGGAGCGGCCATGGTCTGGCTGGAATCGCCAAGCAACCCGTTGTTGCGGATAACCGACATTCGTGCCGTGGTCGAGCAGGCACGCGCGTCCGGCGCGCTGGTGGTGGTCGACAATACATTCATGTCGCCGGCCTTGCAGAACCCGATCGCGCTGGGTGCCGACCTGGTCGTGCACTCGACCACCAAGTACATCAATGGCCACAGTGACGTGGTCGGCGGTGCGGTGATTTCGGCCGATAAGGAGCGGGGCCAACAGCTGGCCTGGTGGGCAAATTGCCTGGGCGTGACCGCCAGCGCTTTTGATTGCTGGCAGACCCTTCGCGGTCTGCGCACGCTCGACGTACGCATGCAGCGCCACCTTGAAAACACCACGCTGCTGGTCGAGATGCTGGAGGGGCATGCCGCAGTCGAGCACATTTATTATCCGGGTCTGCCGAGCCATCCGCAGCACGCGCTGGCGGAGCGCCAACAGCGCGGCTTCGGTGCCGTTATTTCGTTTGAGCTCGAAGGCGGGGAGACGGCGGTGCGCTCGTTTCTGGACGGGCTGGAGTTCGTATCGCTGGCCGAATCTCTTGGCGGCGTGGAAACGCTGATCGCCCACCCGGCAACAATGACCCATGCAGCCATGAGCGCCGACGCACAACGACGAGCCGGCATCCGCTCCGGACTGTTGCGTCTGTCTGTCGGGCTGGAAGATGGACGTGATCTGGTGCGTGATCTGGGTCGTGCGCTGGTGCGCGCCAAGGCCTCGACCTCGAAAGTCTCCCGGCACGCCGTGGCGTGAGCCCGTTATCTTCATCATCTTGTCTGCGGCAAGGCCGCCGGGCCCCGCAGCCGGGGCGCACCGCTATGCCTCGTAGGCTCACCGTTCAGCGCAATACGCTGCCGGTGCGCGCGGTCGCGAAACGCCGCAGACGCTGGCCTGACGGCACCGCAGTAGAAAGGCTGGTGAATCGGTCGGGATAAGGCGGGCTGAACGGGCGGCGTGAATACGCCGGGATCGGGCGGGATCGGGCGGGGTGGGTCAAGAATAGATCAGGCGGGCATTCTCGATTGCATCAATGCCGTCGATCGCGGCCAGCAGCTCGGCGCAGGGCTTCACTTTCCAGGACGGCCCCCACCTCGATTCGGCCGCCGCCGTCGTCAATCGCGACAAAAGCGCCCTTGCCCGGGCGTCGGCGCATGTTTACGATCAAGCCGGCCAGCGTCATTGGAATGCCGCTGCGGCGTTTGCCGTGACGGCGGCGGCCTCCGTTTTCATCATCCCGGCGATCGCTCCGGTCCGGCACTGCGGGATCGTTAAAGCGTTTCTGGATCGCGTCGATCCGGCAGGTCGTCAGTTGCGCGACTTCGGTGGCCAGGTCGTCCATCGGATGGCCGCTGAGGTACAGTCCAAGCGTTTCGCGCTCGGCCCGCAGTCGCTGGCGCGCGGTCCAGCGAGGGGCATCCGGAAGGCGATCGTCGAAGGCATCGGCCGGGCCGGCGATGACACCGCCAAACAGGCTGGCCTGGCCGGCTGCCGAATCGGCCTGGTAACGTTCGGCACCCGACCATGCATCGGGCAGGGCCTGGATCAGCGCTGCACGGTTGCTGTCGAAAGGGTCCAGTGCGCCGGCGCGAATCAGCGTTTCGATGGTCTTGCGCGTCATGCGCGCCAATTCGACTTCGCGCAGCATGCCGGCCAGCGATCTGAAGCCGCCGACCCGTTCGCGCGTCTCGACGATATTTTCAACCGCGCCTTCGCCAACCCCCTTGACCGCGCCCAGGCCGTACCGAATGGCACCGTCCTCGACCTCGAAGCGGTAATGCGAGCGATTGATATCGGGTGGCCGAAGCTCGAGTTGCATGGCCCGACAATCCTCAATCAGGTTGGAGATTTTGTCGGTCTTGTCCATGTCGGCAGACAGTACCGCGGCCATGAAATCGGCCGGATAATGTGCTTTCAGCCATGCGGTCTGATAGGCGACCAGCGCGTAGGCGACCGAATGCGACTTGTTGAATCCGTAGCCGGCAAAGGTTTCGATCAGGCTGAACAGGCTCTCGGCGTCTTCGGCACCGAGACCGTTCTCGCCCGCCCCGGCGACAAAGATCGCACGCTGTTCAGACATTGCATCGCGGTCTTTCTTGCCCATGATGCGGCGCAACAAGTCGGCTGCGCCCAGCGTGTAACCGGCCACGCTCTGGGCAATCTGCATGACCTGTTCCTGGTACAGGATGACCCCAAAGGTCGGTTTCAGGATGGGCTCGGTTAACGCATCCGGATAGGTCACGGTCGCGCGTCCGTGCTTGCGCTCGACATAGTCGTCAACCATGCCGGCTTGCAGCGGCCCGGGCCGGAACAAGGCGACGGCCGCGACGATATCGTCAAAGCTGTCCGGTGCCAGCTTGCGTAGCAGGTCCTTCATGCCGCGTGATTCGAGCTGAAAGACGGCCGTTGTGTGAGCGCGCTGCAAAAGCTGAAAGGTCTGCGGGTCGTCGAGCGGAAGGTCGTCGATCGAAATCGTCTGCTGGTCTTGGGCGCGATGCCGACGATTGACCGATTTCAGGGCCCAGTCGATGATCGTGAGGTTGCGAAGACCGAGGAAGTCGAACTTGACCAGGCCAATGGCCTCGACGTCGTTCTTGTCGAACTGGGTGACGACCGAGCCGGTGCGCGGGTCGGTATACAGCGGTGCGT
>JAIVHD010000255.1 GCA_020201235.1 Lysobacteraceae bacterium | reverse complement strand
CTGCCCGGCCGCCCAGGCCACAGCCTCGCGGGCACGATCATCATCAACATCGTTGGCGTTCATCGCCGTATTGTGCCGCATGAAGCCGGTTTGGAAAAGGCGCGTCGTGTTTTCGCCGCAGCCACCCTCGGGTCGCGGAGGGCCGGAGCGATCGCGCGGCGACGGTATTTTTGTAGGAGACTGCTTGCAGGCGAAAAGGCAGCGGGTACGATCGGGCTGCCCCACGCCAGCGGCCAATGCGTTAAAATAATACCAAATTGGTCTTCTTTTCACGGAGGCTGCAAACCGGCTCTGGCAAACTGAACGTATGCCAGCCACTCGAGTATTCGTCAATCGACTTGCCAGATGTTGAGAATTAGCAAATTAACCGATTATGCGACTGTCGTGATGGCCGAACTGGCTTGTCACGGCGGCCAATGCTGGTCGGCATCCCAGGTTGCCGATGCGACCGGACTTGAGCCCCCGACCGTGGCCAAGGTCTTGAAAATGCTGGCTAAAGCCGGTCTGATCGAGTCCCTGCGCGGGGTCAATGGCGGCTACCGCTTACTGCAACCGGCCGAGTCGATTTCGGTCGCCGACATTATCCGGGCGATCGAAGGTCCGATTGCGCTGACCGAATGCGCGCTGGAGTCTGGCGTTTGCACGCGGGAGCACAACTGCCGCCTGCGCGGCAACTGGCGGCGGATCGGCGAAAGCGTCGAGCGCGCGCTGCAGGGCCTGTCACTGGCCGACCTGGCATCGACCAGCGGCCCCGGCCTGCGTCTGGTTGCACGCACCGATCGGGCAACACCCAAGCCCATAAACTGATTTGGATGAATGAGTCATGACTGAAACGCAGAGCCAGGTAGAGCAACTGATCCAGAGCCGTTACAAGGCCGGGTTCTATACCGATATTGAATCGGACACGGTCGAGGCTGGTCTGAACGAAGAAGTGATTGCGATGATCTCGGCCAAGAAGGACGAGCCGCTGTGGTTGCTGGAGTGGCGTCTCAAGGCCTTTCGCCACTGGCAAACGCTGACCTCGCCTGACTGGGCCAAGCTCAAGGTGCCGGGGATTGACTTCCAGCGTATTCATTATTACTCCTCGCCCAAGCAGAAAGACCGGCCCAAAAGCCTGGACGAGGTCGACCCGAAGCTGCTCGAAACCTTCGATAAGCTGGGTGTGCCGCTGCACGAGCGTGCCCGCCTGGCTGGCGTGGCGGTCGATGCCGTATTTGATTCGGTTTCGGTCGGCACCACCTTTCAGAAGGAACTGATGGAAGCGGGCGTTATTTTCTGCTCGTTTTCCGAAGCGGTTCAGAAACCTATTTCCGGATCAATGCGCGCGATACCGGCCAGTTTGAGCGCACGCTGATCATCGCCGAGCCGGGTGCGGAGGTCTCGTACCTGGAAGGCTGCACGGCGCCGATGCGCGATGAAAATCAGCTGCATGCCGCAGTCGTCGAACTGGTCGCGCGCAAGAATGCAAAGATCAAGTACTCGACCGTCCAAAACTGGTATCCGGGCGACGAGAACGGCAAGGGTGGCATCTACAATTTCGTGACCAAGCGCGGCGATTGCCGCGAGGACAACGCGCGCATTTCGTGGACCCAGGTCGAGACCGGGTCTGCGATCACGTGGAAATATCCATCGTGCATCCTGCGCGGCGACGGCTCGGCCGGCGAATTTTATTCGGTCGCACTGACTCACAATTACCAGCAGGCCGACACCGGCACAAAGATGATCCACCTTGGCAAAAACACCACCAGCAAGGTCATCTCCAAAGGCATCTCGGCCGGCAAGAGTTCCAACAGCTACCGCGGCCTGGTGCGCATGGCCAGGCGAGCCGAAAACGCACGCAACTACACCCAGTGTGATTCGCTGTTGATCGGAAAGACCTGCGGTGCGCATACCTTCCCGTATATCGAATCGGCCAACCCGACCGCCAGGATTGAGCACGAAGCGACCACCTCCAGAATCGGCGAGGACCAGCTCTTCTATTGCCGCTCGAGAGGCTTGGGCGAGGAAGATGCGGTCGCGCTGATCGTTGATGGCTTTTGCAAGGAAGTCTTTAAAGAGCTGCCGATGGAATTTGCCGTCGAAGCCAAGGCGCTGCTTGAAATCTCGCTCGAAGGCGCGGTCGGTTGAAGACCAAGGAACCGCAGATTACGCAGATTCACGCAGATTGCAACAACCGGGTCATGGAACCCAGGGATGCCGAGAGCCACGCGGTCATTGGTGCCGCAATGGAGGTTCATCGAGAGCTGGGGGCCGGGTTTCTTGAAGCGGTATATCACGAAGCACTCGCGCGCGAGTTTGCGCTGCGGTCTATTCCATTTAAAGCGGAAGCATTGTTGAAGGTTTTCTACAAAGGCGAGGCGCTCGATTGCACGTATCGCGCGGACTTCCTCTGTTTTGGTGACTTGATTGTGGAAATCAAGGCGGTTCAGGCGATAGGCCCAGTCGATTCCGCCCAGTTGATTAACTATTTAAGGGCAGGAAGCTGCTCAAGAGGACTATTGCTCAATTTCTGTTCGCGTTCACTTGAATACCGGCGTTTCGTTTCCGGCTATCAATCTGCGTGAATCTGCGTAATCTGCGGTTTCAAGAGGTTTTATGTTAAAGATCAACAATCTCCATGTCGCCGTTGGCGGCACTGAAATTATCAAGGGGCTGGATCTGGAAGTCGGGTCCGGTGAACTGCATGCCATCATGGGCCCGAACGGCTCGGGCAAGTCGACGCTGGGCTATGCACTGGTCGGCCGCGATGGCTACGCGGTCACCGAGGGCTCGGTCGAGTTCGAAGGCCGCGATCTGCTCGAGCTCGAAATTGAGCAGCGGGCTGCCGCCGGCGTTTTTCTGGCGCTTCAATACCCGGTTGAAATCCCCGGCGTCAACAACGCCTACTTTCTGCGCGCCGCGCTCAACGCCCAGCGCAAGGCGCGCGGCGAGGACGAGGTCGATTCGATCGATTTCCTGAAGTCGGTGCGCGAGCAACTCAAGATTCTCAAGATGGACGAGTCGCTGCTCAAGCGCGCCGTCAACGAAGGCTTTTCCGGCGGCGAGAAAAAGCGCAACGAGATCGTCCAGTTGGCCGTATTGGAGCCGAAGCTCGCGATCCTTGACGAAACCGACTCGGGCCTCGACATCGATGCGCTCAAGCTGGTCGCCGAAGGCGTCAACCGACTGCGCGATTCGCAGCGCTCGTTCATCGTCATCACGCATTATCAGCGGCTGCTCGACTATCTCAAGCCCGACCGCATTCATGTGCTTTCCGACGGGCGTATCGTCGAGAGTGGCGATGCCTCGCTGGCCGAGCGGCTGGAACGCGAAGGTTATGCTTTTCTTGATGCCACGGAGGCCTGAGCGCGCATGTCGGCGTTGATGGAAAAACTGGTTCCGGACACACAGGCTCCGGACGACGGCGGCTTTGGCCTGGCGCGCAGAAAGGCATTGAAAGTGCTGATGCAGCATGGCTTTCCGCAGCGCAAGACCGAGCACTGGAAATACACGCCGCTGGCGCTGCTGGAAAAGCGCGCGCTGCAAGGGCCGATCGCGCAGCAAGGCGAGCGCCCGCCGGCCCCGCCGGCGCTGCCGTTTGCGACTGGACTTGTTCACCTGCACAACGGTGTCCTCGATCCCGACCGTTCCGACCTGCCGAGCGGCGTCACGCTGGTCGCGATGCTGCCCGAAGACATCCATTTTTCCGAGCTTGATGATTCTGGCCCGGCGCATGCGTTTGCCTGGCTCAATATCGCGCGCTTCGCCGAGGCCTGGCGGATTGGCGTCGAGCCGGGCCTGGAGTGCCGCCTGGCCGTCGTCATGAGTTTCGACGACGGCTTCAGCGGGGTGGTCCATCCGCGCTTGAAGCTCGAACTGGGCGAGGCCGCGACGGTCACGCTGGTCGAAAGCCAGCAGGGCCGGGGCGAAGGGCTTTGCAACCGGGTATTCGACATCGAGCTGGCCACCCGGTCGCGCTTGACCCACGGGATCGAACGTGCCAGTGCCGGGGCCGCCATGATCGATCGCACCGTCATCGATGTCGGTCGTGATGCCGACTACCGGGCGTATGTGCTCGACGGCGGTGGACCGCTGACGCGCCAGGACCTGATCGTCAACCTGGGCCATGCTAATGCGCACGGCTCGATTTGCGGTGTTGCCATCCTGCATGACCGTTCGCTGGTCGATTACCACACCGCCATCGAGCATCGCGTCGGTCCGTCAACCAGTGCTGAGGATTTCAGGATCCTGGCCGACGATCAGGCCGTGGGCGTGTTTAATGGACGCATCCATATCCTGCCCGGGGCCGACGACAGCCACTCGACCATGAACACCGGCAACCTGCTGTTAAGTGAAAACGCGCGCATCAACACCAAGCCCGAACTCGAAATCCATGCCGAGGACGTCACCGCCAGCCACGGCGCGACCATCGGCCAGCTCGACGATCTCGCGCGCTTTTACCTGCGCTCGCGCGGCCTGGACGACAATCAGGCGATTTCGCTGCTCAAGTACGGCTTTGCCGCAGCGGTTTTTGACGAACTACCCGAAGGCGATCTTCGGGACTGGATGATCGAGCAGTTGAGAAAAAGACTATGACGATGCCGATCCAAAGTGACCCGCCGCTTGATGCCGGCCTGGACCTCGAAGCCGTGCGGGCGGAGTTTCCGGTGCTGCAACGCAAAGTGCACGGCAAGCCGCTGGTCTATCTGGACAGTGCGGCAACCGCGCAGCGGCCCAATTGTGTGATTGAGGCGGTCAGCGATTTCTACAGCCGCTATAACGCCAACGTCCATCGCGGCGTGCACCAGCTCAGCGTCGAGGCCTCGGATGCATTCGAGCGTTCGCGTGAGCGCACCCGAAAGTGGCTCAACGCCGCCAGCGAGCGCGAAATTGTATTCACGCGCGGCACCACCGAGGCGATCAACCTGGTCGCCCAGAGCTACCTGAGGCCAACGCTGAAGCCTGGCGACGAGATTCTGATCACGCACATGGAACATCACTCCAACATCGTGCCGTGGCAGTTGTTGTGCGAGCAAACCGGTGCCGTGCTCAAGGTCGCGCCAATCGATCACCGGGGCGAGCTACGGGTCGACGAACTCGAAGCGCTGATTAGCGAGCGTACCCGGTTGATCGGCATGGTCCATGTCTCCAACGCACTGGGTACGGTCAACCCGGTCGCCGAGGTCTGCCGCATCGCGCGCGAGCGCGCCGTTACTACGTTGGTCGACGGTGCCCAGGCCATGCCCCACGTTGCAGTCGATGTACAGGCGCTGGGTTGCGACTTCTACTGTTTCTCGGCCCACAAAATGTATGGCCCCACCGGCATCGGCGCGCTGTACGGGCGCGAGGCGCTGCTTGAGGCCATGCCGCCGTGGCAGGGCGGCGGCGAGATGATCCAGTGGGTGTCGTTCGAGGAGGGCACGACTTTTAACGAATTGCCGCACAAATTCGAAGCCGGCACGCCCAACATCGCCGGCGCGATCGGCATGACCGCAGCGTTCGATTTTCTCGAACGCACCGGTATCGACGCGATTGCCCGGCACGAGGCCGAACTGCTCGCCTACGCGACCACGAAAATGAACGCAATCGATGGTCTCACCATCATCGGCACGGCCCGAAACAAGGGCCCGGTGGTCTCATTCACGCTCGAAGGTGCCCATCCAAACGACATCGGCACGATCGTCGACTACCACGGCGTAGCCGTTCGCACCGGCCACCACTGCGCCATGCCGGTGATGCAGTTCTTCAACGTACCGGCCACCGCCCGCATCTCGTTCGGTGCTTACAACAGCACCGAAGAAATCGATGTCTTTCTCGACGCGCTGCACAAGGCCCGCGAAATGCTGGCCTGAACGTTGGGGTTAAATTGGCGGCGTCAGGCGAATGCGCGCAGCAGCCAGATGGTGTAGCCGAGCCAGACGCTGCACAGCAGCGCGCCTTCGACGCGGTTGATGCGTGGCGGGCCGCGGAAGCCGTAGCCGAGCACGAACAACGAGGCGGTCAGCAGTCCCATGATCAGGACGTCGCGGGTCAGAACGATGGATTCAACCTCGAACGGGTGCAGTGCGCCGGCGATGCCGACCACGGCCAGGGTGTTGAACAGGTTGGAGCCGACCACATTGCCAAACGCAATGTCATGCTCGCCCTTGCGCGCCGCGATCAGCGACGAGGCCAGCTCCGGTAACGACGTGCCTACGGCGATGACGGTGAGACCGATGACCAGGTCGGTCACGCCGTACGCGCGCGCGATTTCGACCGCGCCCCAGACCAGCAGCCGCGAGCTGATGACCAGCACGACCAGACCCACCAGCAGCCAAAGCCAGGCTCGCCCGGCCGCCATGCTGCGCACTTCGAGTTCCTGGCCGACTTCGTCGCCCAGGTGATCGGCTGCCGGCTTGCGGCTCTGGACGATGCTCCAGATGATCAGCGCGGCAAACAGGCCAAGCAGCACCGCCGCATCAAGGCGCGACAACATGCCGTCGAGCAATTGCAGCGCGGCGATCAGCGTGATGCCCATCAGCACCGGCAATTCCTTGCGCAGCACGCCCGACTGCACCGCGATTGGGCTGATCAGCGCGGTCAGGCCCAGGATCAGCGCGATGTTGGTGATGTTCGAGCCGTAGGCGTTGCCCAGTGCGATCGATGGGTTGCCCTGCATCGCGGCGGTGGCCGAAACCAGCATTTCCGGTGCCGAGGTGCCGAAGCCGACGACCAGCATGCCGATCAACAGCGGCGACATGCCCCAGTGGCGCGCGATTGACGCCGCCCCCTCGACAAAGCGGTCGGCGGACCACAGCAAAAGAATCAGGCCGGCAACGACGGCTAGAACGGGAATGGTCATCAAGCTTGCACGCGCGGGACTACGGATTCTATCGCAAATTCGCCGCTTTCATAACGCTTTGGCTTTACGATCCGGGGCGGTGCCCTGTTCGGAGGTAACTCGTAACGGAGGGGTGGTGAATAAGGCGGGCCAGGAAGATGGATTCGTGTTTTAACCGGGATATTTTGCACTGATTCACAAAACAGGAAATTCGAGCCGGACTTTTATTGACTGATGGTTCAATGAAGTGCTAAAACAGATTCGCGGGGTGAGCCCACGGCAGTGGCGGCACCGAGTCTGTAATTTATCCCTTCATAAAAAACCAAGGAGATTAACAATGCGATTTTTTTCTCTTATTAGCAGCGCCTGTCTGTTGACAATCGGCTTGAGTGGCGATGTCGGGGCGTTCGGCTCACCAGGCGATACACAGGTAGGGATTGACTGTGTGGCGCACCCGACGCTTGCCAACGCATCGTACTGCGAGGCTTTCGCTGTCGGTGGTACGCCTACATCGTATACCTGGGATGGGATGGGGTCGGCAACAATACTGTTTTCCCATGGCGATCTTGCCGAAGTGCATTGCGACACTTCCTCCACCGAGTTACCCATTGTGACCGTTGTCGTTCGCTTTGCCGAGGGAGGAAGTAATAATACTGTCCAGGTTGCTCAATGCAGTCATTAGGGTTTCGCTTGAACCCACCTGATCCACCAGCACTGCGTCACGAGGGGCCGCCACGTGCCCTTTCTGGGGCGTTTCGCACCGGAAACGTACTCGCGCCTGTACGGTGAGAATGCGCGACCGAGCGAAACGCCGCAGACGCGGTGCATGGGTGTCGCAGTAACGGAGGGGTGGTGAATAAGGCGGATTGAAGCCTTATGCTGTCGGGCCCGGTCCGACCCACCGGCTCTTCAGCGATGTCGCCAGGTTGGCGTCTTCCGATATTTCGGTGATTGCTCAAAAAGCCATATGGCGGGCGAGCCTGGTGACGACTGTTCGGTCAGAATTGCCTGC
>JAIVHD010000254.1 GCA_020201235.1 Lysobacteraceae bacterium | reverse complement strand
GTGCAAGTTGTACCCGGTTGTCCGGTGTGATCAATGGCGTGACCCGCAGTTCGAGCACCGCTTCTTTGAACTCGACGTTGGTTGCACCGGAGTTGGTGGACTCCTCGAACGGAATCTCGACACCCTGCTGGATGAACGCTTCGTTCTGGTTGGCGGTGATCACGCGAGGCGTCGAGATGACTTCACCCTCGCCTTGCGCTTCGAGCGCCGACAGCTCGAGATCGAGCAGGAAGTTACTGGCCAGAAAACTAATGCCGAGCGCGCCGGCTGGATTAGCGACCGGCAGATTGACGTTCAGGCGATCGGCCAGGGTCGGAACGGCAATCCCCGTGGTGCCGATGTCAATGGGCTGGGTGATGTCATCCGGTGGGTCGGCATCGGGCAGGAAGGTCGGTCTGCCAGGTCGCTGGCCGAGGAACTGGCGCCGCGCCAGTCCGACGTTGCTCATTCGATCGGTGGCCTCGTTGGAACCAGAGATCGAGAACAGCTTGTTGTCGACCTGGCTGGTGCCGCTGACGCCAAAGCGCACACCGAGCTCGTGATTGAAGTTGGAGCGGGCAATGACGATGCGTGATTCGATCAAAACCTGGCGGACCGGGCGATCGAGCTCGGTCACAAGTTCGCGCACGCCCTCGATCTGCTCCGCGGTATCGGTAACCAACAGAGTATTCGTGCGCTTGTCGAGGGTCACCGAGCCGCGTTCGGATAACAGCCCGGCACCACCCTCGCCGGCCGATTCGCCCGAGGCCTGAATGAGCTCGGCGAGCGATTCGGAGTCGGCGTAGCTGACCGGGATCATGACGGTGCGCAGCGGTTCCAGCGTCTGGCGCTCGGCCCGGGCACGCAGGATTTGCTGCTCACGCGCCGCGATTTCGGCGGTCGGCGCCACCCAGCGGACGTTGCCCGACTCGCGCATGTCGAGGTTGCGGGTTTCAAGCACGATGTCCAGCGCCTGGTCCCAGGGGACGTTGGTCAGGCGCAGGGTCAGGTTGCCGGTCACCGAGTCGGAAACGACAATGTTCAGGTCCGACACGTCGGCGATCAACTGCAGCACCGAGCGCACCGGAATGTCCTGAAAGTTCAGGGTGATGCGATCGCCGGCGAATTCACGCTCCTGAAAAAACTCGAGTTCGCGCGTCATCCGGGCATCTTCCGGCGGCTTGGCCACCTCAATGATGACCTGGTTGTCTCGTTGATAGACCACGTGGGTAAAGGCGCCAGGGATATCGAGGTTCAAGCGCACATTCGAACCGCGCACTTCCGGCGTGATCATTTTCACCGGGGTCGCGAAATCGGCAACATCGAGTTGCTGCATCCAGCGCTCTGGCAGCGCGGTGTCAAACAGATTGACCCTTAACTGGTCCGCGCGCTCGTCGATCGACAGATTCACGCCCGGGTCGTCGAGATTGACCACGAAGCGGCTCTCGCCGTTGTCGCCGCGGCGGAAATCCAGCCCGGCGATTTGAAACTCGCCGGCCGCCGAAGAGGCCACCGCTCGGCCGGCCGAGCCACCTGAATCGATGGTCAGAATCACCTCGTTATCGCCGATCGAGACGTCATAGCCGGCCGGCCGTGACAGATCGATCACCAGACGCGTTCGGTTGCCCGACGACAAGGCCATATAGCTTTGAACCGGCCCGACGCCGACCTGAACCTGTCCCGTAGGCACGCCGGAGGTCGTGTCGGGCAGCTCCAGCACGATTCGTGCCGGCTGGTCGGTCGTAAAGACCGTTGGCTCCGACGGCTGTTCGTCGGTCGCCAGGATAAAGCGGAGCTGATCGCCTTCATCGCTGACGCGGAGGTCGGTTATGACCGTGGCCACGGCGTGGCCGCAGGCCAGGCAAACTGCCCCGACCAAAAGTATGCAGATGCGCATCATGCGTTTCATAATCAGGCTCCCTGTTGCATTGCCCAGAAGGCGATTCTTCATTTGATGATTCCTGCGGGTGTCAAGATGGTTCATGGTGCGATCCTCTATCCCTGCCGGTTCTGATCGGGCAGCGCGATGCGTGCTTCGCGCTCCATCCAGCCGTCGGTGCCATCCGGAACCAGCTCCATGACTTCGATCAGCACCGGTGTAATCTGCAGGATACGTCCATGGTTTTGACCCAGATAGTTACCTGCCTGGACACGGTGAATGGTGTCCTCGGCGTCCGAAACCAGTCCAAAGGTCTGTTGATCGATGGTGATGGTGCCAACCATCGAGAGCGTGTCGAGCGGAAACTGCTCCAGGAATTCGCGCCGCCGGTCAGGATCGGGTTGCGGCCCGTCGGACGCAGAGCTGCTCGCGAGCGCCTGCTCGGCCTGTTGCTGACGTATGAATGGATCGCGCAGCTCGTAGGCATCATAGATGACCGGCTCCGGTGTATTGATCGAAGGAATCGGCTCAATATTGGCCGGCGGTCTTGAGCGGACTTCTGCCACCCACTGCTCGAGATTTTGCTTGTCGCTGCCGCAGGCGACCAGCAAGACAGGCGCGACGACAGCGAGCATCAAAGGTTTTATCCAGCGCATCAGGATTCATCCTCCAGTAAGAGTTTGCTGTCTTCGCCCTCGTCGAGATACCGGTAGGTCGTCACCGTGCCCTCCAGGCGCAACACGCCCGGACGATTCTCGATGGGTTCAAGTGAGATGTCCTGCATGGTCAGAATGACGACGCGCGACAAGGAGGCGACGCCGCTGACGAAGTTGCCAAACTGATGATACTGACCGGTCATACGGATTGCGATCGGCTGTTCGGCGTAAAAGTCCCGGACCACCTCTGCGCGCGGCTCGAAAAGCTCGGTATCGATGCCGGCGGCCAGCGCCGTTTGCGAGACGTCGACCAGCAGATCGGGCATTTCCGTTTTGCTCGGCAATTGACGCAGCAGGCTGCGCAACATGGTGCGCATCTCGTCGAGCTGACGTTCATACATTTCCAGCGCCGCGGCCTTGCGCTGCTTGTTTTCGAATTCGGCGCGCAATTGGGTTTCCTGGCGCTCGCGGCTGTCGAGGTTCTGGGTCTGGTCCTTGATGACAAACCAGTAGCCACCTAAAATAATCAGCACAGCAACGACAGCCAGCAGAAACCCCTTCGCGCCAGGTGATGCGCTGCCGAGGTCATTGAAGTCGAGGTCACGTATTTCCTGGAGATTCATGGCGAGGTTCCCTCCGCACCGGACCCACCGGCCTGTTCGGGTTCATCGGGCACGCCGAGGGTGGTGCGAATCCGGAATCCATAGGGCATTTGCGGCGTGGTTTCAGCCTGTTCGGCCTCGATGATCTCGAGCTGCGGATTCGAAAGAATCGGCGATGACTCGAGATTTCTCAGATAGGTCGAGACCCGTGCACTGGACTGGCTGGTGCCGTTGATGGTCAGTTGCTGGTCGACCTGTTGCACGTCGAGCAGACGAATGCCGCTCGGTACTGTGCGCACGAGCTGATCGAACAGCCGTACCATCAGTGTTCGGTTGGCCTGGAGACTTTCTATGACATCCTTGCGTTCAAGCAGACGCTGGCGAGTTTCATCCAGCCGTTCAATTTTCTTGATGCGCTGGTCAAGCGTGGTGATTTCACTTTGCAGAAATGCGTTACGCGCGTTCTGGTTGTCGATGCGGGCATCGTAGAGTTGCTTGACCAGAAAAACGCAAAGCGCTGCAACCAGTGCTGCAACACCCAGGACGATTAAAAAATTGCGCTGCCTCTCACGTCGAAGGTCCTCGCGCCACGGCAGCAAATTGATCGTGCGCATTATTCCACTCCCCGCATAGCCAGGCCGCTGACGGTCACCAGGGCCGGTCTGTATTGATCCAGTGTGCCGGCGTTGATGCGCGGCGCGATCTTGAGGTTTTTCAGCGGATCGGCGAGCTCGCAATCCATGCCGAGTTCGGAGCCAACTGCATCTACGAGACCGCCAACCAGAGCGCCGCCACCGGCTAAAAACAGGGTTGAGATGCTGGCATAGTCCCGGCTTGATGAATAAAACTGCAGCGCACGACCGATTTGCTGGATGATGTTTTGTCGATACGGTTCGAGGACTTCGTCTTCGAACCCCGCCGGCGGGTCTTCGCGACGTTTCCAGAAGCGCGCCTGCTCGGCATCCAGGCCATAACGGCGAATGGTTTCCTCGACCAATTCACGCCCGCCAAACGGATGGTCGCGGTAATAAATCGAGCGCCCGTCGCGCAAAACGGTTAACGACGAGCGGACGTCGCCAATATCGAGAATGGCGATGACGCTGGAATCTGATATGCCGTCGCGCTGCCGGATCAGCTCAAAGGCATTGGCGATGGCAAATGCCTCGACGTCAATGATCCGGGCCTTCAGACCGGCTTCGTCGGCGACCGCTTCGCGTGTTTCGACGTTTTCGGTCTTGGATGCGGCAAGCAGGACTTCAACGCTGTCGGCGTTGCGCGCGGAACGGCCCAGAATTTCGAAATCCAGGCTGACCTCATCGCGCGGGTAGGGTATGTACTGACCGGCCTCGATCTCGATCTGGCCTTCGATCTCGCTCTCTTCGAGGTCGGCCGGTAAATGGATCACCTTGGTGATTACGGCTGAGCCAGATACCGCCATCGCGCAGTGGCGGGCCTTGGTTCCGCTGCGCTTGAGCGCGCTTCGTATGGCCTTGGCGACTTCGTCGACGTTGTTGATCGCGTGTTCGGCAAAGGCCCCTTCGGGCAGGTGCTCAATTGCGAAATGTTCGACGCGGTAGGTCGAGCCGGTTTTACTCAGCTGTAGCAGCTTGACGCTGCTGGTGCCGATATCCAGCCCGATGGTGGGTGGCGAGGATCGCGGGAAAATATTCAAGACGCTTCCCCGGTATCGGATGCTTCGGTCCGGCAACCGTCTGCGTGTTTGAGTCCGAACCTTGGCTGTCCCGGCTGCGCCGGGCTTGATAATTTTTCGCGCTTCATCCCCACGCTCCTCCATCTTTAGTTGATTCGTATAGACAGCCCTCCCCCATTCCGGACGCTACACACTTGGTTTTCGAGCACCCTGCCTTGATAATACGGATCGATTCCGAATCACCGAGGTCCAAAATGAACGCTTGTCGGAATTGGTCGACCCTCTCGCTTGCGCGTATTTTTGATCCCGGATGCAAGGTGTATCATACTTCATGTCACAAATAAAGTCTTTAATTAGGTTTTCTATCCGCCTGTTTTTGTTCGGGTTGATATCCGGGGTGATCGGCGTCACATTGCTTTGGCTATTCATTGTCCCATCTCTGCCGCCGGTCGAGAGTCTGCGCGATATCGAACTACAGGTTCCGTTGAGGGTGTATTCGGCCGATGACCGCTTGATTACCGAGATTGGCGAGCAGCGCCGGATACCGCTTTCAATAGACGAGATACCGGTCCATTTCAAGCAGGCTTTCCTGGCCGCCGAAGATGATAATTTTTACAACCATCCGGGCTTTGACTGGCGCGGAACGCTGCGTGGCGCGATCGGATACGCACGCTATATGGGCCAGCGCCGGGTGCCTGGCGGCAGCACCATCACGCAGCAGGTCGCGCGCAGGTTTTTTCTGAGCACGGAGTTTTCCCTGACGCGCAAGATTCGCGAGATTTTTCTGGCGATGAAAATCGAGCGTGAAATGAGCAAGGACGAAATCCTGGAGCTTTACCTCAACAAGGAATTCCTCGGCCACCGGGCCTATGGCGTAGGCGCGGCGGCTCAGACCTACTACGGCAAAAGCGTCGACCAGCTCAGCATCGCCGAAATGGCGATGATCGCGGGGCTTCCGCAACGGCCTTCTCGTGTCAACCCGGTGACCAGTCCTTCGGCCGCTCTCGAGCGACGCGCCTATGTCCTGAGGAGAATGCGCGACGAGGGTTTCATTACCGAGAGTGAATTTCTGCAGGCTTCCATCGAACCCGATCAGGCCCGTTTGCATGGTGCCAAGAGCGAGCTGGATGCACCCTGGATTGCCGAGATCGCGCGCCAGCAGGCGGTCGATCGGTTCGGGGCGAAAGCCGCCTATACCCGTGGCTTCCACATCGTGACAACCATTGACAGCCGGCTTCAGCGGGCCGCCGCGCAAGCGGTCATCGATGGCCTTGATGCGTATGACAAGCGCCATGGGTGGCGCGGCCCGGAACAGACCGTTGACCCTGCCTTGCTGGAAAGCCGGGAGCCGCTGCTCGAACGGCTTGCCGGCGTGGCGACTGTGGGCGATCTACTGCCGGCCATCGTGCTCAAATCCGACGAACAGGCCGCCCAACTGCTGCTGGCCGATGGCCGAATTGCTGAATTGACGTTGGACCGGATCGAGTGGGCCCGGGAGCATATTGCGCGCGACCGCCGCGGGCCGCCGCCGTCGTCGGTGGCCGCCGTGCTGTCGCCCGGCGACCAGGTGCGATTGCGCGACGACCCTGAAGGCTGGCGGCTGGCCCAGATTCCCGAGGCGCAGGCCGCGCTGGTTGTCAATGATGCACCCGTGGTGTTCGATGATCCCTCGCAGGAGCGTAGCTGGAAGCCGCAAAACTTCAGCGAGCGGTTCCACGGGCCGACCCGCCTGCGCGAAGGCATGATCCATTCGCGCAACCTGATCAGCGTGCGCCTCGTTCTGGCCCTTGGTTTGGACACGGCGATCGATTATGTAACTGGGTTTGGCTTTGTCCGCGATGACATTCCCAAAGGCCCTTCGATGGCGCTCGGCTCGGCATCGATCACACCGCTGGAGCTGGCCTCGGCCTACGCGGTTTTCGCCAACGGCGGTTTGGCGATCGAACCTCATTTCCTACATGCGATCATCGATGGCGAAGGGCGCGAGCTGGATCTGCCGGAGCGGCCGTTTGCGTGTGCCGATTGTGCGGGTCGTGCGGATCGCGCGGGCCGTGCGGCAGACACCAGGCCGATACCGCGCGATCGCGCCGATGCGGGCTTGCCCGACGCGAGTTTGACCTCGGCGGACGGTGACGTTGATGATGCGCCGGCACCACGGAAGCTCGATCTGTCGAACGTGAGCGAGTCTCGAGCCAGCGGGGTTGACGACGACCCAAGCGTTGACCAAGCAGCGCTGCACGGGCCGCCCGAGCCGCTGTATGCCAGACGCGTGATCAGTCCGCAGACCGCCTGGCTGATCCGCTCGATGATGTCAGATGTGATCACTTCCGGAACAGGCCGTCGGGCGCAGGCGCTCAACCGCGGCGACCTGTCCGGCAAGACTGGAACGACGAATGATCAGCGAGATACCTGGTTTTCCGGATTCAATCATCATCTGGTCACAACCGTCTGGGTTGGCATGGACAGCAGCCAGTCACTCGGTGATCTTGAGCAGGGCGGGCGAACCGCCTTGCCGATCTGGGTTGATTACATGCAGCTTGCGCTGGATGGTATCGAAGAAAGCCGGCAACCGATCCCGGTCGGCATCGTTCAGGCCATGATCGATCCCGAAACCGGCGAGCGCGTTCGGCCAGGTACGCCGGCTGCGATCCCGGAATGGTTTCCGGCCGCCAACCTGCCGCCATTTAAACGCGGTTCCGATGGCGAGGCCGCGGTCGGAAAGGACGGTGACCCCTACGATGTTTTCTAGCTCGACTGTCGCGCCACGATCTAAAATTCGCCCTGCAGTCCCGGCCTCCCAGGCTCGTCGACGACTGCAAGCAACGCATTGGCAAGGAAAGAACGGACATGAATACCAAAGGGAATCGTCAGGGCCGGCGGGCGCGCCAGCAAGTCGCAGCCGAGGCGGCCCGAATCCTGGCGACCGAAGGCTTGCGCAACTATCGTGCGGCCAAGCAAAAAGCGGCCAACCGCCTGGGCTTGCCGGATCGCTCGGGCTTGCCGTCCAATGAAGAGGTCGAACAGGAACTGAAGCGCTACCAGTCGCTCTACGGCGGCGACCAGCATCTGGATACGGTTTCAGACTTACGCGCCGCAGCGATCGAGGCTATGCGGTTTTTCCACACCTTCCGGCCCAAGCTGGTCGGGCCCGTGCTGGAAGGAACGGCCGACCAGCACTCGAGAATTTCCTTGCATCTGTTTTGCGAGAATCCCGACGAAGTTCTGGCGTTACTGATGAGAAACAAGCTTCCGTTTGAGCAGGAACGGCGGAAAATCCGCTGGCATGACGGTGGCTTCCGCGACCTCGATTTGCTGGTTATCGAGGCTGATGGGCGCTGCTTCGAGCTGGCGCTGATGGCCGGCAAGCGCTGGAAACAGCCGCCCCCGGATCCGGTCGATGGTCGCCCGCAACGGCGTGCAGGGATCGGTGAAATCGAACAAATGATCGAACAACACAGTCCACCGCCCGGCCTCGACGGTCCAATCGATGACTGAGGCACCCAGGAGCCTGACGGATTTAACGCTGATCTACTGCGGAAAAGCCGGATTGGGCCAGATTTCCCGCTCTTTTTCGTTAAATAGGCCCACTAGTGGCCGGGTTCAGCGGTTTTTGATCGGTGCGTAATCGCGTTCGGTCGCGCCGGTATAGACTTGTCGTGGCCGGCCAATGCGGGTCGGCGTGGACGATTGTTCGAGCCACTGACTGACCCAGCCGACCGTTCTGCCAATTGCGAACATCGGCGTGAACATCGACGAAGGAATGCCCAGCGCCTTGTAAATGATCCCGGAATAGAAGTCGACGTTGGGGTACAGCTTGCGCTCGACAAAATAGTCGTCTTCGAGCGCGATCCGCTCCAGTTCCATCGCCAGGTCGAGTAGCTCGTCTTGCTGGCCCAGCTCGCTCAGCACTTCGTGGCACTGCTTGCGGATGATGGTGGCCCTGGGATCGTAATTCTTGTAGACACGGTGGCCAAAGCCCATCAGCCGGAATGGGTCGTCCTTGTCCTTGGCCCGCTTGACGAATTCCGCCACATTCTTGACCGAGCCGATCTGGTTGAGCATGCTGAGCACGGCTTCGTTGGCGCCGCCATGTGCCGGCCCCCAAAGTGCCGCGATACCGGCTGCGACGCAGGCATACGGATTTGCGCCGGTCGAACCAACCAGGCGAACGGTCGATGTCGAGGCATTCTGCTCATGGTCGGCATGCAAAATGAATAGCAAATCAAGCGCTTTGGCCGCCACCGGGTTGACTTCGTACGGTTCGGCCGGCACGGAAAACATCATGTGCAGGAATCGATCGGCGTACGGCAAGGAGTTCCTGGGAAAGGCGCTTGGCCAGCCCATCGAGTGGCGAAACGCCGCGGCCGCGATCGTCGGCATTTTGGCGATCAGGCGCTTGGCGGCCAGTTCGCGTTGTTCGGCGTCGTTGACGTCGAGCTTGTCGTGGTAGAACGCCGCCATTGATCCAACCACCCCGGAAAGGATCGCCATTGGGTGGGCATCGTAGTGAAAGCCCTGAATGAAGGTGTTGAGCTTCTCGTGCACCATCGTGTGGTACGTGATGTCGCGCTCAAAACGGGTAAATTGGTCGCTTGTTGGCAAATCGCCATAGACCAGTGTATACGCCACTTCGAGAAACGACGAATGCTCGGCGAGCTGCTCGATCGGATAGCCCCGATAACGCAGGATGCCGGCCTCGCCATCGATGAAGGTGATCTCGCTCTTGCAGCTTGCGGTCATCCCGTAGCCGGGATCGAAGGTGAAATACCCCAGTTTCTTGTGAAGATTGCCGATATCCAGGGTCGGGTCACCCTGCGTGCCGGAAATGATCGGAAGATCCAGCGTCTTGTCCGATTCCGGATCATTTAAGGTCAGTTTTTTGTCCGCCACGATGGCACTCCTTGCAATTGAACAGGGCTTGGACGACAAGACTTTGCAGACAGTCGGTTCTACTTGCCGTAACGTTGCTTAAAGCGATCCACGCGTCCGCCGGAATCCACGATCTTGTGCTGGCCGGTGTAGAAAGGATGGGATTTGCTCGAAACGTCGACCTTGACCAGCGGATATTCGTTTCCGTCCTCCCACTGAATCGTGTCGCGCGTCTTGATGGTCGAGCGCGTCTTGAACGAAAAATCGCTGGACAAATCCTGAAAAACGACTTCGCGGTACTCTGGATGAATTTCGGCCTTCATGGCTCATTACCTGCAATTAAATGATAGCTCGTCATTATGAGGGATATTTAAATCGAACGCAAGGCTTGCATCGCCGCTCGATTGGGCCATTCCGGCCGTGCGTTCAGCCCGAATTAATACCAGACAGTACACTAGATCCGGCGAGGCTGGCGCAATCGATCCGCGCCTTTATTCAACAACTTTGCCCACGGGATGTCGCCGGCCAGCACCGCTGAAATGCGTTCAGCCGGCGACGGGCGCATAAATAGGAAGCCCTGACCGAGTGCGCAGCCATAGCGCTGCAGGAACTCCAGCTGGCATTCTCTTTCAATGCCTTCAGCGACTGTGTCGAGCTTGAGATCCCGCGCCAAATTGCAAATCGTTCGCGTGATCGCCTGGTCTTCGGCGTCTTCATCGAGCTCGCGAATAAACCCCTGGTCGATTTTCAGCGTGGAGATTGGGAAGTTCTTGATGTAGCCCAGCGAAGAATAGCCGACCCCGAAGTCGTCCACGGCAATCGGCATGCCAATCTCGTTGAGCTGGTTCAAAATGGCCTGGTTGCGCTCGAGATTTTCGATCAGGACTTCTTCGGTGATTTCGAGATGCACCTGGTGTGGAGGGACGCGGTGGCGGTGCAGCAGCACGCTCAGCTCGCGGACGAAGTCCGGTTCGCGAAACTGAACCCCCGAGATATTGACGGCAAGCCAAGGGGCGTGATCGAAGCGCCTACGCCACTCAGCCAGATCGCTGATCGCAATTTCGAGCGCGTATTGGCTCAAGCGGTGAACCATCCCGGTCTCCTCAGCCACGCGGATGAAGTCGCGCGGCGAAACCGTCACCCCGTCTGCGCGCGACCAGCGCAGCAGGGCCTCAACGCCGCGCAACTCGAATGTCACCAGA
>JAIVHD010000032.1 GCA_020201235.1 Lysobacteraceae bacterium | reverse complement strand
CAACGTCAAAGGCGTTTCGCCCCGCGCTGCGCGCTTGCGGGCGACCTACTTTTGACAGTTACCTTAAACCCGGCTCATTCACCACCCGATCTACTGCGGCGGCCCCAGGCCCCGCGTCTGCGGCGTTTTGCAGCCAAGCGCATGCTCACCGGACAGGCAAGTACGCCTCCGGTGCGCTCGGTTGCAAAACGCCGCAGCCACAGGACCTGGAACCGCCTCGCGACGACCGGGTGGTGAATAAGCCGAGTTAAAAGTAGGCAAAAGCGCTCTTTTTACGGCGCAGCACGATGTTTTCATGCCGGAACCGGTTGGTGGTTTGGTGTTTGGGTTGGTCTTCGCTGGTTCTTGAAACCTGGGCTGCGGTGCTCGGATGCCATGTTGATTTCGGCGGTTGCCCCGGTCCCGCCTCATTCCCCGGGTGCGCAACGCCAACCCAGGCCACAAAACCCAACCATTACCCGCGTAGCGCGTGCACCCGGGAAGCAGCGCTGGGGATTTTGGCGAGCCATAGGCACTGGAAAGCGTATTCGCCTGTCCGGTTAGGATGCGTGACAGAGCGAAACGCTGCAGACGCGGGGTATGGCGGTGCCACAGTAGGTGGGGTGGTGAATAAGGTGGGCTCAGCCACTATAACCGGCAGCTGGAATTGATTAGACTATAGATTGATCACCCGGGAAGTATCTGTAATGGAATGGATCGTCCTTGGCGCTATCGCGCTGCTCGCCGTTTTCGCAGTTTCGATCTACAACCGCCTGGTCACGGCGCGCAACCGCTACAAGAATGCGTTTGCGCAAATCGATGTCCAGCTGACCCGCCGCTATGACTTGATCCCTAATCTGGTCGAGGTGGCCAAGCGCTATATGGCGCACGAGAAAGACACGCTCGAAGCCGTTATCCAGGCGCGAAATGCAGCCGTCAGCGGCTTGAAGCAGGCCTCCGACAACCCTGGCGACCCGCAAGCAGTCAGTCAGCTCAACCAGGCCGAACAAGGCCTTTCCGGCGCGCTCGGTCGGCTGTTCGCGCTGTCGGAAAGCTACCCCGACCTGAAAGCCAACCAAAACATGATGCAGTTGACCGAAGAAATCACGACCACCGAAAACAAGATCGCATTCGCCCGCCAGGCCTACAACGACGCGGTCATGAACTACAACATCCTGCGCGAATCGGTGCCCAACAACTTCATCGCCGGCCCGTTCGGCTTTGGTCCGGCCGAGATGCTCGACATCGAAGACCCGGTCAAGCGCGAGGCCGTCAAGGTCGACTTCGGCTGAATCGGTCTCGTGCCAGTGCAACGCGTGCCCATCGGCCCGAGCCAGGCCGGCGATAAGCTGCCGGACGCGGTGGCAACCGTGGGCCACTCTTCGGTGGCCGGTGCTTGTCTTATTAGGCCACGCTCCGCCACCCGCAACCCGCTGCCCACCGGCGTTTGCTGGAGAAAGCGCAGCGCCTTTTTCGCCCCACCATTTGGTCAAGCAAGGCCGTGAACTTTTTCGAACAACAAGATCGGGCCCGCAAGCAGACCCGCTTGCTGGTGATCGCCTTTATGCTGGCCGTGGTCGCGATTGTGGTCGCGATGAACCTGATCGCGCTGGTCGTCTTCGGCGACGGATCATCGCCGCAGGCGTGGCTTTCGCCGTCGTTCTGGCTTGCCAACGGCCCGACGCTGCTGGCAACCACCGTCGTGACTTCCGGCATCATCGGCCTGGCAAGTCTGTACCGATCATTGCAATTGCGAGGCGGCGGTTCGACCGTCGCGCGTGAGCTGGGCGGGGTTGAAGTCAATGGCACCACGTCCGACCCGCTGCGCCGCCGGCTCTTGAACGTGGTTGAGGAAATGGCGATTGCCTCGGGCGTGCCGGTGCCGGAAGTTTTCGTACTGGAGCACGAAGACGGTATCAATGCCTTCGCCGCCGGTTGGTCGCCGGCCGACGCGGCCGTGGCCGTCACGCGCGGCACTCTGGAAACGCTGAGCCGCGACGAATTGCAGGGCGTTATCGCGCACGAATTCAGCCACGTCTTCAACGGTGATATGCGTCTCAATATTCGTTTGATGGGCGTCTTGTTCGGCATTCTGATCATGGCGGTTGTCGGTCGAAAACGCTGGATTCAGGCTGCGCTCTCGCGTCAGCGCGAATACCTGGCCGACGCCTCTGCGGTCCAGTTCACCCGCTCGCCTGACGGCATCGCCGGGGCGCTGAAAAAAATCGGTGCGCTGGCGCAGGGCTCGCGATTAACAGCCAATACCGATGAGGTCGGGCACATGCTGTTTGCCAGCGGGCTTTCGAGCCGGCTGTTCGCCACCCATCCGCCGCTGGAACAGCGCATCGGGCGCATCGATCCGTCGTTCAAACCGGCCCAATTCGAGCAAGTCGCACAACAATTGGAGCGCCACAGCCAGGCCCGGCTAGCCGAACAGGAGCAGGCCGAGGCCGAACGGGAAAAGCCAGAACAGCCGTCGCCGGGCGGCTTATCGCTGGATCCTGGCGCCTGGGCCGAGGCGGCCGGCCATTCGATCGGCGAGTCGATCGGCCCGCCGGGGCCGGCCCGGATGCTGCTGGTCGCCAACTTGCTGGCCGAGTTGCCCAGGCCGCTACAGCGGGCCGCCCACTCCGATGAATGGGCCCCGGAATTACTGGTCTACCTGCTGCTGGGCAGCGATCCCGAGTCACGCGAAAACCAGTTGCTTATTGTGGTCAGAATGCGCGGATCGGAAAGCGAAGCTAAAGTGCGCGACCTGGTGAACATCGAGCCGAAGCTGCCGGCCCGCCTGCGCCTGCCGTTGCTGGAACTGGCCTTCCCGGCCATGCGTCGGCGTCCGGAGGCCGAACTGGTCCGGTTCATGGAGCTGGTCGGTAAGCTGATTGCCGCCGACAACCGAACCGAGGTCTTCGAGTATGCGCTGGCGCGATTGCTCAACCGCGAAATCGAAGATGCGCTGAATCCGCCGCGCAAGGTGCCTGGCGGCACTGCCGGCCTGGCCGATCGCCGCCCCGAAATCTCGGACCTGGTCGCTATCGTCGCGCTGCACGGTCATCCCAACCGACCGGACGCGGCCCGCGCCGCAAGTGCCGAAGCTTTTTCCGGTTTGACCGGGTTTGAACTTGTCGAACCCGCGCGATTCAGCGACAACTGGGCAGGGCGGCTGGATGAAATCTTCCAGCGATTGCAGTCGCTGGATATGCCATCGCGAAACAAACTGGTCGAGATCCTGCTGCGCTGCGTTCGACACGATGGCCAGGTCGTCTCAAGCGAGTACGAATTGACCCGATTGGTCGCCGGGGTGCTTCACATCCCGCTGCCGATTTTGGTGTAACCGGCCGCCTGTACCGAGCATCGCTTAAAAAAACCCGGCCGAAGCCGGGAAGGAGTGTTGTCTATCACTTGGCAGAGCGGCGCGGAGCGCCGGCTCACTCGTACTCAAGCGGATCACTGTATTCGTAGGAAGGTTCGCGGCCGTAGACAATGTGGCGCTTGAGGTCATCGATCTTGCGAAGCCGCCTGTGGTTTTCGCGATCCATTTCGTAGCGGCCCCTTTGCAGCGCCCAGTGCAGGTGGCTTCGGTAGTCCAGCGACCAGCGCGGATGATCGGGGTAGTAGCCAAGATGACGAACCTGGCGCGCTTGGCGAAGCCCGCCGTAGCGAGAATCCTGGGTGGCCCTGCCACGATTGTGATAACGCGGGTCGTAATGACTGTTGTAACGACTGTCGTGGCTTGCACCTTGCTGATGCCGGGTTGATCCGATTGGCTCGCCAGCCGCTCGCGAGCGCTCGGCGAGCCGGTCGGTTGTTGCCAGCAAGGCAGTGCGCTCGTTTGGGGTATCGGCCAACGCCGATGTCATGATCAAACCTGTAATCGCGAATACGGTGATGGTGCTGGTCAGCAAGTTCATGTTGTTCTCCTGGCGATTTGCGAGCATTCGACGCCAGTATGCAAAGACTTGATTGAATCCAGCCTGAATTGGGCATTCAGTCGCTGTTCACGCGCAGCCGCCGGGCGCTTCCGGGTCGGGTAGCGGACGGTTGCGGTAACGCGCCCGCAGCGTCACCCACAGCACGCCGCCGATGATCATCGCGCCGCCGATCTGCACGCGTGGACCCGGTCGATCACCCCAGACCAGAACCCCCAGCAGCACGGCCAGGATCGGGACCAGCAGCAGGTACGGCGTGACGGTATTGACCTCGTGGCGCTGGACCAGCCAGTAGAACGTACCGTGGCCGATGATCGACGCTCCGATCGACGAATACAAAAGCGCGGGAACGACCGTCGAAGACCATTCGAGACCGGCGATCGAATCGGCGGGTGATTCAAGCAGCCACGCCATGGCCGCCAGCGGCAGAATCGCAAGCAACGCGTTCCATCCCTGAAAGCTGAACAACCCGACGCCCTTGACCCGTCGCATGAAGACCGTACCGATGGCGAGCAGAAGCGCCGAGCAAAGCACCAGTGCCAGCACATCGAGCTGGGTCAACACCAACGGATCGAAGCCAACCACCAGCACGCCGGCAAATGCCAGGGCAATGGCGCTGGTGGTCCGCCAGCCGATTCGCTCGCCCAGCACCACCACTGCCAGCAAGGTCGAAAACGGCACGTAGATCTGCATCAGGATGGCAATTGATGAAATATCGGTGGAGCGTGACAATGCGATGAAAACCAGGCCGAAATGAAGCGCACCCATGCACCAGCAGGCCACCAGCAGATTCAGCCACTGGCCGCGTTGCGGCACTCGAATAAAGGGAAATAACAGGGCCAGCACCACGGCAAACCGAAGCAGCGTGAACGTAATCGGCTGAAGTTCGTCCACGGCAATCGCTGCGGCAATGAAATTGCCGGCCCAGATCAGGCAAATCAGCAGCAGCGCTATTCGGTGCGAAACGGGCATCGCGGGGCCAGGGAATACAAGTTTGGCCGGCATTGTGACAGTCAAAGCGCCGCCGTGGGTCAGTCACGCTGGCGGATTCATGAAAGGGCCGCCTGCCCGATTGGGCGACGCGCGGTGTTCGCCATTCCGGCAAACCCTGGCCCGCTGGCGTGCCGTCTACGCAGCAATCGTTGCGGCAGCGGTCGGGTGATCGAACCTACAAAAATAAAGTGACGAATTCGGCGCAAACACTGACCAATATCGTCACCACACGCTCAAACCGCCGTTCGCCGGCACGCCCGCACGGTCAATAAACGCCGCTTTGTTGTCGCGCTCCCAGTCGATTGGCACGTGGATTGCATCCTTCTCACTAAGTTCCGAAATGACAACGAATCAGAAGCCTCGCACGGCACGTCTGAAACGTTCGGTAAAGGTAAAAAATGAACAAAAAGGACAACGACATGAAACTGAGCAGCATCGAATCCGCGAATTTTGACGCAATGATCGCCGAAGAAGCGATCCTCGATTGGCTCGTGAACCTCGAATCCGAAGACATCGATTATGAGCTTGCCGAGCAGCAGGGCGAATCTATGAGCCGCATGGCCAACTAGTCTCTTAACGGGGAAGGGGAGTCCTATAGCAGTTGGCCTAAGAAGGGGTTTTTAGGCCGCTGGCCCGCAAGTACTCTGCGGGTTAAAAGGAAACAGGCGCACTTGCCGGGAGGCGGTGCGCTTTTTTTGTCCGCAAAGTGGTCGCGGCAATTGCTTTACCCCGGCTTATTCCACGGTGACCGATTTGGCCAGGTTGCGTGGCTGGTCAACGTCGGTGCCGCGCAGAACCCCGACGTGGTAGGCCAGCAGTTGTAGCGGCAGGACCTGCAGGATCGGCGCTGCAATCGAATGGGCGATTGGCAAGTGCATCACGGTCATCGATTCTGAGCTCTCAAGCGTTACGTTACGGTCGGCAAAAACCAGGATCTGGCCGCCGCGCGCGTGGACTTCGTGAAGGTTCGACTTGAGCTTTTGCACCAGGTTGTTGCTCGACGCCGAAACAATCACCGGCAGGTTCTCGTCAACCAGCGCAAGAGGCCCGTGCTTGAGCTCTCCGGCAGCGTAACCTTCGGCATGAATATACGACACTTCCTTGAGCTTCAGCGCACCCTCCAGCGCAATCGGAAACTCCGGTCCGCGGCCGAGGAAGATCGCATGCTGCTTGTCGGCGATGTGTGCCGCCAGGTCTTCGATTTGTCGATCGAGAGCCAGCACTTCACGGGCCTGCTGCACGACATGCCCCAGCGCCTCGGTGACATCGTGCAGGCCCGCCCGATCCAGCCCGTTCTCGCGCGCCAGTGCACCGGCAAACAACAGCAGCACCGTCAGTTGGGTCGTGAATGCTTTGGTCGAGGCAACCCCGATTTCGAGCCCGGCCCGGGTCATCAGCACGTGCTCGCAAACCCGGGTGATCGCGCTTTCGGGCACGTTGCAAATGCCCAGGCGACTGATGTAGCGACGGTCGGAGGACAGCTCCAGCGCGGCCAGCGTATCGGCCGTCTCGCCGGACTGCGAAATGGCCAGCATCAGCGTACCCTCCGGCACGGCCGGCGTACGATACCGGTATTCGCTGGCGACCTCCACCATCACCGGTACGCCGGCCAGCGCCTCGATCCAGTAGCGTGCGACCAAACCGGCATGGTAGCTGGTGCCGCAGGCCAGGATATGGATGGCCCGAACCCGTCGCAGTAATTTGCGATCCAGCCCGGGCAGTATTTCGCCGCCCTCCAGGTAGCCGCTCAAGGTCGCGGCGATCGCATCGGGCTGTTCGTGAATCTCCTTGATCATGAAGTGCCGGAAGCGCCCCCGATCGGCACTGTCGGCCGGAATCGAGGAAATCCGGATCGGTCGATCGACCGGCTCGCCGTCGGCATCGGTGATCTCGATCCGCTGTCGGCTGAGTTCGGCGATGTCGCCTTCCTGCAAAAACACCATTTGCTGGGTCAGCGGCACCAGTGCCGCGGCATCGGACGCCAGGAAATGCTCGCCGACGCCGACCCCGATGACCAGCGGGCTGCCCTGGCGAATGCCCCAGATTTTATCGGGGTCATCGGCATCCATCACGGCCAGGGCAAAACTTCCGCTCAGGCGCGCCGTGGCCTGGGTCAAAGACTGCCGCATGTCGCGGCAAGCGCGCAAATAATGATCGATCAGATGCGCCACCACCTCTGAATCAGTCTCGGACTGAAACTCATAACCAAGCGACTGAAGCTCGGCCTTCAGCTCCTGAAAATTCTCGATGATGCCGTTGTGGACCACGGCAATCCGGCCTCGGGAAAGATGCGGGTGGGCGTTCAGCAGGCTCGGTTTGCCGTGCGTGGCCCAGCGCGTGTGGGCCAGCCCGACCTGGCCCTGATGAGCGCTGCCGAGCAACTCCGACAACGCTGCGACCTTGCCGACCGAGCGCTCGCGAACCAGGCTCGAATCGCGATCAATAAAAGCGACGCCGGCCGAGTCGTAGCCACGGTACTCAAGTCGACGAAGGCCGTCGATCAGCAGCGCCACTACATTTCGTTCTGCAATCGCTGCGACAATTCCGCACATGGGGGTCCGGTACCTGGATGGGAATGGATGGTCGAGATGATAGCATTGCGCTGGATTGTCAGCACGGTCGATTACCCGACTGTGCATAATGCCAACATGCGACTCGAATCCAGATTTCATTCAATCAAGCTGCCTGCGTTTAGCGCGGTCGGACGTGCAGGCTGGTCCGGGCTTGCTTCAGCCGGGCTTGGCACCGCGTTGCTCTGGCTGTGCCTTGCGGTAACCGCGCCGTTCGCGTGGTCGGCGGATCAAGAAACATTCATCCGCTTGGTTCGCGACGGACACGGCCAGCCGGCCGCGCTGCAGGTTGCCATCGCCGGCTATCGCGCGCCCGGTGGCGACCGGGTCGACCTGGTCAGCGCCGTCCACGTAGCCGATCGCGCCTACTTTCAGGAGTTAAGCCGACGGTTCGACGAGTACGACACGGTGCTCTACGAACTGGTCGGAGAACCCGGCCAGGTCAGCGCGCAAGCCGGATCGCCTTCGCTGGTCTCGATGTTCCAGGGCGGCATGACCGAAGCGCTGGGGCTGGCATTTCAGCTCGACGAAATCGATTATCAACGCCCGAATATGCTGCACGCCGATTTGACCGCCCGAGAATTCTCCGAGAGCATGCGACAGCGCGGCGAATCGATCATCGGATTATTGTTTAAATCCTGGGCGCTGTCGGTGGCCGACCCGCAGCGCGGAACTGTTCGTCGCCCAGAAGTCAGCCTGCTCCGGGTTCTACTGGCTGACGACCGCCAGCTTGCGCTCAAGCGGCTGATGGCCGAGCAGTTGGCCGACACGTCGCAGCTGCTCGAACTGTTGTCCGATGAACAGGGCTCGACGCTGATTACGGTTCGAAACCGGCGCGCGCTTGATGTGCTCGACAGCAGGTTGGGTCGTCCTAGCCAAAAGATCGCCATCTTCTATGGTGCCGGGCACATGCCCGATCTCGACCGCGTGATGCGCACCGAGCTCGGTTTTCGTCCAACATCGCGCACCTGGGTTCAAGCATGGGACCTGCGTGGCAGCACGCCAATGGAAGAATAGCCGCAATGACCGCCGGTCAGCACAGACCCCGGTCCTGCACGCCGCGGCCCGAGCCGGGCCCGGTCGCGCGTATCACCGGTTTTGACCAGGATTACTGATGCTCGCCCAGATACCGCCCATGACATTGCTGGTCACCTTCATCGGACTGAGTGCGATTATTGCCTTGCGCTACCTGCTGATCTCAGGCCTGTTCTACTGGCTGCTATGGGGCCGCGCACCGGAAAAAGTACGCGCCATCAAGCTGATGCACGGGCATCCAAAACCCGGTGCTGTCCGTCGCGAAATCACCTGGTCGCTGCTATCGTCGTTCATCTATGCCGCGCCGGCCGCAATCGTATTCGAACTCTGGCGGCTTGGCGGCACCGCGGTCTACGTCGAGGCCGAGCAATACCCGTTGTGGTACATCCCGCTCAGCATCTTCATCTACCTGTTTCTGCACGACAGCTACTTCTACTGGACTCACCGCTTAATGCACCGCAAGAGCCTGTTCCCGATCATGCACCGCGTTCACCACCAATCGCGCCCGCCGACACCCTGGGCGGCGTTTTCGTTTCACCCGTATGAATCATTGGTCGGCGCAATCTTCCCACCGCTGCTGGCGCTATTCATACCCATCCATGTCGGTGCCATCCTGTTCATCCTTGTACTAATGACAATGGCTGCGGTGTTTAACCACTGCGGCTGGGAAATCTTTCCGAAATGGTGGCTTCGCGGGCTACCGGGCAAACACCTCATCACCGCCGCCCACCACAACCTGCACCACAACAACCCCCGGACCAACTACGGCTTGTACTTTCGTTTCTGGGACAAGCTCATGGGTACCGACGTCATGGAAAGCGAATACCCCTTTCTCAGTAACCCCTAATCTCGCATCCTCACCGTACGGGTGAGTCCGCTTCCGGAGCATTCGGATGCGAAACACTGCAGACAAGGGCTTGCAACCGCCTCGGGACACCCGGGTGCACAACGCCGACCCAGGCCACCAAATCCAACCGTAACCCGCGTAGCCCGGGTAAGCGCGCGTAGCGCGTGCACCCGGGGGCCAGCGTCCGATTTTGGCCTCATTCCCCGGGCGCGCAACGCCGACCCAGGGCAAAAAACCAACCACAACCCGCGTAGCCCGGGTAAACGCGCGTAGCGCGTGCATCCGGGAGCCAGCGCCCGATTTTGCCCCCCATTCCCGGGTGCGCTGCGCTTACCCGAGCTGCGAAAAATGAGCCATTTCAACCTCAAGCCCAAAACGTCAAAGGCGTTTCGCCCCGCGCTGCGCGCTTGCGGGCGACCTACTTTTGACAATTACCTCAAAAGTAGGCAAAAGCGCTCTTTTTACGGCGCAGCACGATGTTTTCATGCCGGAACGGGTTGGTGGTTAGGTGTTTGGATTGGTCTTCGCTGGTTCTTTAAACCTGGGCTGCGGTGCTTGGATGCCATGGTGATTTTGGCGGTTGCCTCGGTCTCGCCTTTATTCCCGGGTGCGCTGCGCTTACCCGGGCTACGAAAACCCACAACCCGCGTAGCCCGGGTAAACGCGCGTAGCGCGTGCACCCGGGAGCCAGCGCTCGATTTTGCCCCCATTCCCGGGTGCGCTGCGCATACCCGGGCTGCGAAACCCGACTTTTGAACCTCAAGCCCAAAACGTCAAAGGCGTTTCGCCCCGCGCTGCGCGCTTGCGGGCGACCTACTTTTGACAGTTACCTCAAAAGTAGGCAAAAGCGCTCTTTTTAAGGCGCAGCGCGGTGTCTCGATATCGGCACGGATGGGTGGTTTGGTGTTTGGGTTGGTCTTTGCTGGTTC
>JAIVHD010000219.1:1163-2827 GCA_020201235.1 Lysobacteraceae bacterium | reverse complement strand
CGCCCTTTTCGCTGAATTCCAGCAGTATCCAAAGCCGCGTCAATGCGGCGTTTGGCCCCGGTTGCCGCCCACAACGGGCCGAATTTTTTCCGATTCTGCCTTGTCGGAGTCAATCAAACGGCGACGCACCGCCATTTGGCCTGCGTTGGCCTGTCCCGGCACGAGCGGCGCCGGACCGCGCGCCGGTAAAAAGCGCGGCATGAGGTCGGTTTTCTGTGATTCAGTGAGGCAAGCCGGTGCGCAGAGTCGGCGGCGCGCGGCTCTGCGGCCAGAGGCCGGGGCGATCTTTGCTTGCCAGGTGCCGCAGGATCCGATCAATGACCGGCGGATCTTCAATGCAGGCGATGATCTTGACCGAGCCGCCCGGAAGATTGAGCCGCCAGACAGACCTCGATATCGCGCAGGCTCTCCCGATAGGCCAGCTGGGCAAACGCCATGACCCGATAGTGCTGAGCACACGACAGCGACTTGACGTATCGATCGCCCTCGTAGCGATTGACGATGCAAGCGAAGGTCGTCCAGGGCAAGAAGTCCATCAGCTGAGCAAACAGGGTTTTGCCGGTGTACATGACGGCGATCTCCGGGCCAAAACGGCGGTGGCATGGTAACGATCCTCCCAAAAGGCACCGCGCCGCTGTTTGCGCTGGTTGTGTTCCTGGCCCGTCCGGCTAGCGATCAACTGCATGCTTCTCGCGATTTCGCCTCGACCGCGGTCCTTGACCAGCAAATGGACGTGATTGGAAGTGGCAATGTAGTCGAGCACGCACAAGTTGAAACGCTTTCGGGCCTGAAACAGCCAGTGCCGCCAGCGACGCCGGTCACGGCTGAATTTCAGCAAAAACTCACGCCGATGGCAGCGGTGCGTGAGATGCCAGATCTGGTCCGGGATGAAATGACGATTGGCGCGGGGCATGATGTGTTGTAAAGGCCGGTTTCGGGTATGAAATTGTACTTCTAAGCGGCGATATCGAGAGAAACTTAGGCTTTTCTGTCTTGAAATCAACTACTTGTATTGGTCCGACCCGGTAGCACGCTTCACCCGGTAGCACGCTTCCATCAGTGATCTACACCCCTGATCTCTGGTCGATCGCTACTGCAAGTGTGGCAAACCGTAGTAATCAGGCGACGCACACAATACAATCGCCGCCCTACTCGTCGAACAATAACTGGCGCGCCGTCAATTGCCCGAATATAACCGGATTCGAGGCGCTTCCCCGGATCCACTCGCCGTTGTCGAGATTCCGGATATCCACCCATCCGGATGCGGTGCCATTGAACTCCACGGTCAGCGGGCCAACCGGCTGCGCGTCAAGACGATATTCAACAGGCTGACAGGATGCGCAAACAACGGTTCGCCGATTTTCGCTTATATCGATGCGCGTATGCCACAGCAGCGTACCGTCAAACCCGCCGAACTGCCACCTCGGTTTACCCTCGCCACTGTAGGTCAGGGTTGCCAGAAAATTTCGCTTGACACCATTCAGCGTCTCGGAATGCAATACAAATCCCCGGCCATTGCCCGCACCCGGCTCGTTCCACAAACCGGTCGGCGATTCCCCTCCAACCGTATGCGTCAGGATTTCCGAGCCTGTGGATTCATTGCTTCCATCATCAAGCTCCCAGTCGAAAAGCAGCCGCCCACCCGTAAGCGCGGCATATGAGAC
>JAIVHD010000219.1:0-1158 GCA_020201235.1 Lysobacteraceae bacterium | reverse complement strand
CCCGTAAGCGCGGCATATGAGACATTGCCCACAACTTCGGTGCGCAGGGTACCCGATGAAGCTCTCCAGGTGATTTTCTCCAGCGGGGCAGTAAATGCCCCATCTGTTTCAACTGCCGGCTGGCTCATATACCAGACAGCCTTACCATTATTGTCATACGTCAGCCAGATCAGCAGCCGGGTGCCGTTCGAGGACCGTGTCAGGCTGATGCCGGTGCCGTCGGCAACGGAATTGCCCCACAGGCCTGACTTCGGGCTCTCGAACGACTGGTCAACCAGCGTCGCATCAACAGTAAACGGCCCTGCCAGAAGGCCTGCGGGTGCTGAGATCAAGTTGCGATAGGAACGCCAGATCGAGCTGCTTGGCACCCTAAAATCACTGCCGTATTGGAACACAGCGAATTGACCACCGCTAAACGGAACGATATTTTCTGTCCTGAAGCTCCCCGCACCAAGCCCCATATCCGCTACTTTCCCCCAGGCGTCAGAACTATCACGCCGGAAGAAAAGCGCGGACGAGGGTGCAAAATAGTGCCCGCTCCATGAAATATCCACCGCGCAACGAGCCTCATCCGACGCGACCTGGCACGAACCCGGAATTGAAAACTCTTCAAGTACCGGATCCGTCTTGTGAACCAGCCCGGTCACGGTGTTACGGCTCCGCCATTGTCCGTTCCTAAACACATCGTGATCGAATCGTAGCAAGAACTGATCGGAAGGGGAAACAGCCCAGATACCGTAATACAGGTCATAGCTCGTGCTGTTTTGACAGCGTGTTCCCCACGGGGACTGATCGTAGCTTGGCTCGAGTACGCTGAAACTGCGATTAGTGAACGAATCCTTGGCCGAAATATCATGGTCGAAGAGTCCGAACGCACACTCGTGCACAAACCAGTTTTCTTTCAGCCTCAGCATACATCGATCATCCGAAGTTCCGGCTAAATTGATGCAGGGGATCGGAAAAACGATAAATTCATCGTCGACCAGCAAATCGGTAACCTTCTCGACGATGACCGACTCGGAGCCCAAAACTTCTCCCCCTGACGATTTAACTATCACACTAACTTCCTGTGCACCTGACGCGAACGCATCTGCATCAATCTCTACACTTTCACCAGAGGCCGTCTCTTGCCCGTCGATCTCCCAGACAAAACTCAAC
>JAIVHD010000218.1 GCA_020201235.1 Lysobacteraceae bacterium | reverse complement strand
GTCAATATCAGTACCGACGATCCGACCAAGTTGAATGAGGATCGGGTTTCGATCAGCTTCGGCACGGAGAACGGCGGCGCGCTTGGAGTCGAATCGGAATATTTCGGCTGTTTCCAGAGTTGTCATGCAGACATGGAAGGCATATCGGAGAGTAATGTTGCAAGTCACTACGTCATACCGATGGATGCCGGGCAGATTGGAACGTACCAGTCCGATATGTGGCACTGGCGCGGATCGCGTGCCGGGCCGATGGGGTTTGCCGAGGATACCTGGATAGCTGCTCATGACTTCGGCACCGGCGGCCAGGGGCGACAGCGCGATGCCGTCGGGCCCGACGGCAATCTGCGTCAAATTCAGAGCTTCGATATCGAGTACAACGTCACGGTGGATGGTCAGCCAGTGACGGTAAAGCTGCCGTCATTTGTCTACGACCCAGACCTCAACAGCGGTTTTTACTTCCTCAATGACGGTGTCCAACTGATCACCGAAGACGCGATCGGAAATCTTTTCTCAACCCACTCCATCGACAAGATGCAGGCCGACCTGCTGCAGCATCAGTTGATTACAAACGGCGAGCTAGTGAATGCGTTGGCCGTCGCCGACCTGGATGCAACCGCCCAAAACGAGGTTGCGCGACAGGCATTGGCCGGCGGAATCATCAACCGGCAGTTTCTTGTCGACGATACTGCCGGCACCAGCGATCAACACGACATTCCCGCCCTGCGTCGGTTCAGCAATGACCGATGGACCGTGACCATGATCCGCGAACTCGACACCGACTCGCCACTCGATACCGATCTGACCATGCTGGATTTAGAAAAGTACCCGATGGCCTTCGCCGTGCACGACAGCAACGATCGGTTCCTCTCACATCAGGTGTCCATTCCATTCACGCTGGGCGCGGCGGGGGATATCGAACCGACGGTGGTCGACAACATTGATGATGTCAACTGGCTGGGCATACAGCCGCTGGTGACGACCTTGTTCAAGCCCGGCGACAATATGTCATTCGAGTGGCTCAACGACCCGGCAGGCCACCCGGTACCAGTCGATGCCACGTGCGGTAGTTGCCATTCCTTGACTTCCGTGGACCATCCCAACGGCGCGCGGCCGCCGGGTTCGTGCCTGGGCTGTCACGAAGGCGGCGGGCGTGCCGCCAGGGTGTGGGAATATGCACCGCTGAACCAGTAGAAAGTCGGCTGTAACGACAGGAAAAACGCCGATCGATGCGTATTATGCCGGTTTTCTGAAGTTCGACCAGGAGCCGGCTGACCGTTTCGCTTGCCAGTGCAAGAAAATTCGCGATTTCCCAGCGCGCCATGTGCAGTGTCAGAAAACGTCGCGGCCCGGCAACCATCTCGATGCGCTGGAGCAGCGTCTGCAGAAACAGCGCAAGCCGTTCGATCGCCGGCCGGGCGCTCATCATCATGATGTGTTCCTGCTCCAGCACAAATTCGCGGCTGACGATGTTCATCAACCTTGCGCTCAAGCTGGGCAGATCGCCTGCCAAAGTATCCAGCCGGCTGTAAGGAACCTGACACAATTCGGTTTTTACCAGCGCTTGCGCATTGCACTGGTAGCGGCCTTGCGCCACGCCATCCAGCCCGATCAACTCACCCGGAAGATGAAATGAGAGGATCTGCATTTCGCCGCCCGAATTGGAACACCACGTCTTCACCGCGCCTTTCCGGACCAGGTACAGATTTTGGAAAGGTGCTTCGCACTGGTAGGCGAAGCCGCCCTTTGGTACGGATTTACACGAGACAAGCGAGCACAACTTCTGCTGATCCGGGGGATCGAGCAATACCGGCAGACACATCTGACGGATGTTGCATCCGGAACAGTGCTCCTTGAGCACTGCAAGATCCAGTGTCGCGCTGAATTTTCGATTCAATGAACCGTCCCCATACCGACGAGGTGGGGAGGTTAGCACGTATCTGTATAAGATCCGAATCGAACCGCCCCAGCGCGGAAACCGGTCGGATTAAGCCGGGATAATAGGTGACAATGTGCAGCTTGTCCGTACGGCGATAACTGAGCATGACTGGCAACCAATCCTCCCAATCTCCGGCGTCGACGCCTCCCGCCGAGGCCGAAGCGCCTGCAATCCCGAAAGCGGTCTCCGACGCGCGCGCTGCCGAGCAGGCGCGCCTGGAGACCATGCAGGCGCGCCTGGACGCCGCGCTGCGCGAAGTCGAGCGCCGCATGCGCGACTACAACCAGGATGTCAAGGAGCAGAAGGAATACATGTGGGAGCACCGGCGCGAGATGGACTTCATCGAGAAGATCGCCAGCCGGCAGTCGATCGAGCAATCCGAGCTTTCCGGCGACGCGCT
>JAIVHD010000253.1 GCA_020201235.1 Lysobacteraceae bacterium | reverse complement strand
ATACCGGCTTGATTCCGATCAACACCGAATTTGCGACGATCAAGGACGCGAGCTGGTCCTTCGTCCGCAGGCTTACAGGGTGCTCGAATTTCTGCTCGCACGGGCACCGGCAATCATTTCCCGAGACGATTTGCTGACCGAAGTCTGGGGGCACAACGCATTATCGACCAGCGGTGTGTCCCAGGCCATTCGCGAAATTCGGAAGGTGCTGGCTGACAATGCGTCGGAACCGACCATTCTGGCAACGCGTCATGGCCACGGCTATCAGATCATTTCTGAAGTCGAGCGGATCGATGCCGTCGAAGTCGAGGCCGAAGCCGAAGCCGAAGCCGAAAGCGCGCGTCAGGCGCAATCCGAAACTTATGGTCCGTCGACAGCGGATGTCCGGGCACCGGTATCCTGGGCCGTCATGGGTGCATCGACCCTTCTGTTGATTGGCTTTGCCGCAGGCAGTTACTGGCTTGTGCCCGAACTCGGCGGCGGTAATCCGCGCCTGGTGCAAAGACAGATCGACGATCAGGCACTTGGCGGGCGAAGCCTTCCGACCGACTCTCAGGCCATGCAGGCCTACGTTGCCGGAACCGACAGCCTCGAGACGCTGGATTATGAAAATGCCATTCAGTGGTTCGAGCGGGTGCTGGAAAGTGCGCCCGATTCGGTGGCCGCGCGAAACCGGCTGGTTTCGGCGCTAATTCGCGCAGGTCGCGAGGATGAGGCGCGCGACCGGGCGGAGTATCCACGGCTGAGAGGGTCGAAGATCAGCCAGCGCGAGCGGCTGGAAATCACAGCCTCGCAAGCGCGCCTGGCCGGGCGCTGGAACGAAGCCCTGGATTGTATGATCGGTTTGACTAATTTTTTCCCGTCCGAACTCGATTACTGGTACGAACTGCTGGATCTCCAGTTGATATCGCGGCCCCCGGCCGAAGCGCGAGCAACGCTCGAGCGGTTGCGGCTGCTGGTTCCCGAGAGCGATCGCGGTGCCCGGTTCTGGCTCGCCGCACAAGCCGTCCAAAGCCACCTCGGAAACCATGACGAGGCCGTTTCTGCCGCCAGGCAAGCCCTGCACGAAGCGCGTGCCAGTCAGTCGTCCTATGCAGTCGCGGCAGCGTTGATGGCGCATGCCACGGCATTGCAGAATGCGGATCACCTTGATGAAAGCCGACAAATTTTCAAGCGCGCCGAATCCGCCATGCGCGCCGCTGAAAATGCCCGGGGGGTGGGCGACAGCCTGCTGGCACAAGCCGAAATTCTGCAAGCGCGCGGACGCTGGACTGCGGCCGAGAGCCTGCTAGACGAGGCATGCGGTCTGTTTGCAAATATCGGTTACCGCCGCGGCATTGTGCATTGTGATTGTTTTCGGGCGGAGCGGTTTGTCGCCGAGGGTGAGGTGTCTCAGGCGTTGCAAGTGCTGGACGCGGCGGTTGCGAAATTGGGCCGTTTCGATTCCGTTGGCGAGACCGCGATGGTTTACGGCAAAATAGGGGATATCTATCGGGATTCCGATCAGCCCGAGAAGGCGGCGGAGAGTTATCGGCGCGCCAAGCAGCTTCATCAAAGCAACAATCACTGGTCGGGGGTCGCTGACAGCCGGGTTCGAATCGGCCTTTTGATGACCAGCCTGGGTCGTCAGGCCGAAGCCCACCAGGCATTCGAACTGGCGCTCGCGGTATATAGTGCGGCCGGGGACCCTTCCGCCGAGGCCGAACTGGCAAGCCGAATCGCGACCGGGTTGCAGGCGATGCGCCGTTTCGATCTTGCCGATCCCTTCAACCAGCATGCGCTGCAGATTTATCGAAATCGTGGCAACCCGACCGACCTGGCCGAAAAGTTGTACGCGATTGGCATTGATTCACGTCGTTTAGGAGACCTGAACGCCGCTGAGCAGTCCCTGAACGAAGCGCTGGTGCTGTTCGGGCAGCACGAACAGACGGAACAAACATTCGAGACGCTGATCGAGTTGACCGGCATCGCGCTTGAACAAGCCGAACTGACGAGCGCGCGTGAGCTGATTGCCACAGCCAAGTCGATTCGGCCAAAAAATCCATTGCACCTCGCCAGTCTGGAGTCGCTTGCCGGCGACCTGGCGCTAATGGAGATGAACTTTGACGAGGCGCATATTTGCTTTGACCTGGCGAAAAAGATCCGACAGGATCACTGGGCAGAAGAGCTTGCGATCATGAGCGAGCTCGATCAGGCCCGTGTGCTGAATGCCAAGGGCGAGTACGCGGAGGCCGAGCGACTTGCAGAGCAGGTCAGCCAACGCTACGCTCAAACCGGATCGGCCGCCGACTACGCCAAAGCGCTGCTTGTCCATAGCGATAGCCTGCTCCGGCAGGGGGCAGTTGATGCAGCACAATCCCGACTGGCCATCATTCGCGATTTGCTGAACCATCGACGCGGCGACGTTGGTCTGGAGCTCCGGCTTCATCGGGCGCTGGTCATGGCTGGAACGGTCGAAAACGAGTCCGAATACTTGCGCAGTCTGGGCGAGCGGGCGCGTGCTTTCGGCTTTAAGCAGGTCGCACTAGAGATCGACGTTGCCCGGGCCCGAAACCTGATTGAATCGGGAAACCCGCGTGAAGGGCTTGATCTTGCGGCCAGGGTTGAAGCCGAATCAACCGAAGTCGGTTTGCGACTGATTGCCCGGCAGGCACGAGAAATTCTGGATCTTTTGGTCTCAAAGCCTCAGAGCGTTACACGTCTTTAGGCTGCCTGTTTTTCGTTGTCAGGCGATGAGACCACATGGACGTCGCGCTGCGGAAAGGGAATCGAGCAGCCACTGGCTTCCAGAGCACCCTTGATCTGTTCCATCAATTCGCCGCGCACGACCCAGTAGTCATCTGAATTGACCCAGGGACGAACCGCAAAGTTGACGCTTGAATCGGCCAGGTCCATCAGCAGAATGGCCGGCTCAGGCTCTTTCAGGATTTTTTCATGCTCAGCGATGACTTTTTCAATGGCTTTTCGCGCAACCCTTAAGTCGTCGCTGTAGTCGACGCCGATGATCATGTCGATTCGCCGGGTGTCGTAGGCCGAGAAATTGGTGATCGTGCCGCCCGTGATCTGGGCATTGGGGACGATAATGCGGCGGTTATCGGGAGTATCGAGAATCGTACTGAAAATGCCGACTTCCTTGACCGTGCCCATGGTTCCGCCGGCATCGATGAAATTCCCCTTGGTGAAAGGCCGGAACAGCACCAACATAACCCCGGCTGCGAAATTTCCCAATGAATTCTGCAACGCAAGCCCGATCGCAAGACCTGCGGCACCGAGAACCGCGATCAATGGCGTGGTTTGAATTCCGAGCTGGCTCAGTGCTGCGATCACGACCGCGATCAGAAGCACCGAATACAGGATTGCACCCAGAAAAGTGACCAGCATGATGTCAAGCCCTCGGCTCGACATCATGCGCTTGAGGCTACCGGTGATCATTCTTGCAATCCAGCGCCCGATAACGAAGATCAGCGCCGCGGCAAAAAGCTGCCACGTCCAGGCAAGCAGCATGGCGGTGTCGATCGTGGCAAAGGCCTCGTTGATGGTTTCCATTATTTTGGCTCCAGGCGTATAGCGCCATCAAGCCGTATCGAGGTGCCATTGAAATAAGCGTTTTCGATCAGTTGCACGCACAGCTCGGCGAATTCTTCCGGTTTGCCGAGGCGGCGGGGAAATGGAACTGAATCGCTCAGTGCCTGCTGGATCTCTTGCGGCATTGTGTCGACCATCGGGGTATGAAAGACGCCCGGTGCAATCGTATTGACGCGAATGCCGAAGCGCGTGAATTCGCGCGCCATCGGCAGGGTCATGGCGACCACGCCACCCTTGGATGCTGAATACGCTGCCTGTCCGATCTGGCCCTCCCAGGCGGCCACCGAGGCGGTGTTGATGATCACGCCGCGTTCGCCATCCTGGTTCGCGGTATTGTTCTGCATCCGGTCAGCGGCGGCTTTGGCCACGTTGAAGCTGCCGACCAGGTTGACCAGGACCGTTGTCCTGAAGCGCTCCAGCGGCATGGGACCGTTCTTGCCCAGCACGCGCCCGGCGCCAAGGATTCCAGCGCAGTTAACGAGGACATCGATGCCGCCTAGAAACGCTTCGGCTTGGGTTATGGATTCGCTGACGTTGTGCTCGTCGCTGACGTCGGTGACGAAGAATTGCGCATGCTCCGAGCCGAGTTCGCCGATCGCTGCGGGAGCCTGATCGGCGTTGACGTCGAACAGCGCCAGTCGGCCACCATCGGCCCGCAAGCGCCGGGCCACGGCCAGTCCCAGGCCCGAGACACCGCCTGTGATAATTGCCCTGATTCCTGAAAGTTTCATGATTTGCTTAAATCCCCTGCCTTAAAGGCCGTTGTTGATGCTGTGTTGATCATTTTTGCTAACGCGCGGTAGTTCCACCCGCCGGCCCTGACCGCACTAATGGACCGGCTTAACAGGTCATTGATCGCTTGTCCGGCGCGGTATCGGACCTAATCGGCAATATGCTTGTTGTAGATCGCCGTTCCTGCGCGGCTGCCGGGGCGGCCGAGCGTGCCGGCGATCCAGTTTGCGGTGCGAGACAGGGCCTTCAAGTCGACGCCGGTGCGAAGACCCATTCCTTCGAGCATGTAGACCACGTCCTCGGTCGCCACATTGCCGGTTGCACCGCGTGCGTACGGACAGCCCCCCAGCCCGGCAACCGAGCTGTCGACTACGCGCAAACCCTTTTCCAGGCTTGCCAGAATGTTCGCGAGGGCCTGGCCGTAGGTGTCGTGCAGGTGGACGGCCAGCTTTTCGGCCGGCACCGAGCCGAGCACCGCATCCAGCATCGATGCGGTTTTCTGCGGTGTACCGACTCCAATGGTATCGCCCAGGGAAATTTCGTCGCAACCAGAATCAAGCAGTGCTTCGACCACCCGAACGACATCAGAAATCGGAACCTCGCCCTGGTACGGGCAGCCGAGAACGCACGAGATATAGCCGCGCACCCGCACGCCATCAGCCCGGGCGCGCCGAAGCACTGGACGAAAACGATCGAACGACTGCTCAATGGTGCAATTGATATTTTTGAGGTTGAACGCCTCCGAGGCGGCGGAAAACACGGCGACCTCGTCGGCACCGGCGGCACGCGCGCGCTCATAGCCCTTTTCGTTGGGCACCAGCACCGGATAGTGCGTGCCCGGCCGGCGCGTGAGCCCGGCCATCAACTCTTCGGCATCGGCCAGTTGCGGCACCCAGCGCGGCGAGACAAAGCTGGTCGCCTCGATCACCGGCAGGCCGCAGTCGGCCAGCCGGTGAATCAGCTTCAGTTTCGTCTCCACCGGCACATAGCGCGATTCGTCCTGCAGGCCGTCGCGTGGACCGACCTCGACGATTTTTACGGCATCGTTGTGACGCGCAGATTCTTGATTGAACATTTGGGTGGACTGTCGATGCATGACCGTCCGTTATCTTAACCCGGATCATGAATCGTCCGGGTTCAGCTGGCCTGATTCACCACCCCTGCGTTGATTGAACTTGTTGTCATGGGGCGGGTGATGATGGACGGCCTTGGCTTTGTGTCTGGTCACAACGCCTCGGCGTGATGCTGCAGGTGGTCGTCGATGAAGGTCTGTATAAAGAAATAACCGTGATCGTAACCGGCGTGCCGTCGCAGCTCCAGCGATTGACCCGCTGCCTGGCATGCGCGCTCGAAATACTCCGGCACAAGCTGGTGCTCTAAAAAAGGATCGTTCAGGCCCTGGTCGATCAGGATCTTGCCCGGGAAGGTCTGGCGCGCGACCAGCTCACAGGCATCGTAGTGTTTCCAGTCTTCCGGATCGGCTCCAAGATAGCGCGGTAGCGCCTTTTGGCCCCATGGAACCCTGGTCGGCGCGACGATCGGCGCGAAAGCCGAAACCGATCGATAGCGGTGCCGGTTGCGCAAGGCGATGGTCAAGGCACCGTGGCCGCCCATCGAGTGACCGAAGATGCCGCATCGGGTCGGATCGACCGGGAAGTGCTCGGCGATGATCTCCGGTAGTTCGTGAGCAACATAGGAATACATGCTGAACCGCTGCGACCAGGGTTTTTCGGTCGCATCGACATAAAAGCCCGCGCCTTCGCCGAAATCCCACTCGTCGGTCGCCTCGCAGATGCCGGTTTCGCGCGGACTGGTATCCGGCGCGACCAGCACCAAGCCGAGGCTGGCGGCCATGCGTTGCGCGCCGGCTTTGATCGCAAATACCTGATCGTCGCAGGTCAGCCCCGAAAGGTAATACAGAACCGGTAGTTTCTGCCCGACCTGGTGCGGTGGGACAAAAACGGAAAAAGCCATCGGTCCGTTACACTTTTCTGAATGGTGTGTATAAAAGCCCTGGCGGCCGCCAAAGCAATGATGTTGGGCACGGGTTTCTATGGTCATGAGGGTCCTTTGCGGTCCAGCCAGGTGCAACAGCTCAATAAACGACAACCGAGCGGATCGATTCGCCCTTGTGCATCAGATCGAAGCCGTCGTTGATCTGGTCGAGCGTCAAGGTGTGCGTGATCAGATCATCGATGTTGATTCGGCCTTCCATGTCTTTATGACAGCACTCCAGCGCCTGACGCATGATGTTGACGTTGCCGATACATTCGAAACTGTAATCGGCCCCGCCTTGGGTCAGAGTGACAAGATACGGCACAAGTTCGCCTTCGACGTCGGTCGGGTTCACGAAATCGGTCATGCCGAACTTTTCGGCAAGGGCGCGTTTGGCCGGGTTGATATCGACCCCAACGATTTGTGCCGCGCCGGCCATGCGGGCACCCTGGATGACGTTCAATCCGATCCCGCCGAGCCCGAATACAACCACCCTGGAGCCCGGCTCAACGCCGGCTGTCCAGATGACCGCACCGATGCCGGTGGTCACGCCGCAGCCGATATAGCAGACCTTGTCGAAGGGTGCATCGGGGTTGATTTTGGCTACGGCGATTGCGGGCAATACAGTGTGGTTGGCAAAGGTCGATGTGCCCATGTAGTGATGCAGCGGTTCGCCGTTTAGCGAAAAACGGCTGCTGCCGTCGGGCATCACGCCCTTGCCCTGGGTTTCCCGAATGGCCTGGCATAAATTGGTCTTGGGATTCAGGCAGTACTCACACTCGCGGCACTCGGGCGTGTACAGCGGAATCACGTGATCGCCGACCTTGACCGACTTGACGCCTGCGCCCACCTCGATGACGACACCGGCACCTTCATGCCCCAGAATGCTTGGGAACAGGCCCTCCGGGTCGTCGCCGGAAAGCGTGTAGGCATCGGTATGGCAGAGCCCGGTGGCCTTGATTTCGACCAGCACTTCACCGGACCTCGGGCCTTGCAGATCGACGGTCTCGATGACCAGTGGCTTGCCGGCTTCCAGAGCGACGGCGGCGCGCGTTTGCATGATGATTCTCCCGCGAAACGAATGACTCGATGATATCGGTTTTGGTCGCAGACTTGCCGGCTTTCGTTCGAAGGGGTGAGGACGCGTGACCGAGCGAAAGGCCGCAGACGCCGGGCATGGCGGTGCCACACACAGTCGGAGGGGGAGTGAATAAGGCGGGTTTATAAAGCTTCAACCGACTTGACGGGTTTATCAGTCTTCCCGCGTTTGGCATTTATCTTGCATTTTCAGGGGGGGGAGGGTGAAATGCGAAGCGGTTTCGCATAACAGATGTGTTTGGCATGATCGACCCAAATCAATTTTCGAATTTTCCGGAAGCTTCCCGGTCCGTGCTGGAGTTTTTGAGCCGGCACCATGATCTGGATTTGTGGATGATTGCCCGGAAGCACGGCGACGACTGGATTGTGCTGCATGTGGAACAAAATCCCTATGACATCACGGCCGGCATGGTTTTTCAAAAGACCGATATCCTGTGCGCCGGGCTGATCAACGATCCAGTCGCCAAAGTCTTGCCGCGCCTGTTTGATGATTCCGCTTGCAGCGATCTGCCGATGGTTGCCGGTACCCGGATCGGTGCCTACATCGGCGTGCCCCTGCTGGCCGGCGACGGCCGCTGGTTCGGCACCTTGTGCGCGCTCGACCGAAACGAGCGTCCCGAATTGGGCAAGCAGGATCTTGCGCTGATCGAACTGCTGGCGGGTTTGCTTTCGAGCCTGCTCAAGATTGAGCTCGATGCGATTGAAATCGATCGCCTGGCCGAGCGCTTTCGCTACGACGCCATGACCGATTCGCTGACCGGGCTGCCCAATCGCCGGGCGTGGGATGAACGGCTGGAGGC
>JAIVHD010000252.1 GCA_020201235.1 Lysobacteraceae bacterium | reverse complement strand
GGCTGGCGACGAAGTTGAGCACCGGCAGAATCGGGCGCGCGCACAACGCCAGAATGGCCAGTTCGTCCTGATATTTGCCAAGCACCGGCTCGCGCGCATCGATGACGTACAGCGCGGCATCGCTGGCCAGCATCTGGGCGAGCACCCGTGCCTCCTGTTCGAAGCCGTCAGACGCATCGGCGATGAAGGCGGCGATGCGCTCCGGCCCGGTATGCCGATCGCCGCCGTGTTCTTCGAGCCGTTCGATCAGTGCACTGGCATCTTCCAGGCCGGGCGTATCGTACAGCTCAACGACGGGCCTGGATTGGGCCAGCAGGCGCGCGCCCTCGACTTGTCGCGTGGTTGCCGAGGTCGGCGCCACGGCACCAAAGGCGACATCGCGCATCAGTGTTCGCATCAGCGAGGTTTTGCCGACGTTGGTGTGCCCGACGATGGCAAGGTCGAGCGGTTTTGTCGGGCGGCTGGGCATGCCGCAAGCATAGCCGAGTCGATCGGCGGCCGGGCGGCAGGATCCGCTACTCGCTGAGTATGCGCGAGCGAGCAAAACGCCGCAGACGCAGGCTCTGGTGGCGTTGCAGCAGGATGGATGGTGAATACGGCGGGGGCAAGGCATCGCAAGTGAATTTCCGCGATGGTCAGAGGTCACAGAGTTTCGACGGGTGACCGCACAGGGTCTGCCCGAACAGGTTCGATTTGCTACACTTTTTCGCTTCGGTCTACATCTATTGTCGAAAAGGCTTGACATCGCTATGGGATTTTGCACTTCACCTCGGCTATCGGCGCAAGCGGCTGCGTCGGCAGTCGCCAGGCCGATCGTTGCGGCGCTATTGCTGTCGGCCGGCTGGGCCGGACTTTCGCCGGCCCGTGGCCAGTCGGTCGCGGATGTGCTGTTCGAAGCGGTCGCGCCGCAAGGCAGTTGCGATGCCGGCTCGCGCTTCGTGGCCGAAGTTTCCTGGGATGCGCCAGACCATGAAGGCGGGAGGCTTGAACTGCGCGTGGATTCGGTCGACGGAAGCGTGCTGGCCCGCGGTGCGTCCTCGGGCCAGGCCTCGACCGGCCTCTGGGCCACTCGCGATATGAAATTCGTGTTGATCGACCCAGCCGACGGCTCGGTGCTGGCCGAGACCGGAATTTCAATTGCCGGTTGCCAAGACACCGTCGCGGAGCCCGAGACCGGTCCGAGTACGCCGCCGCAGCAGCCCACGCCCAGCCCGCGCATGCCGGCCGAGCCGGAACCCGTCAAGTCAGCGGGGCGGCTTGAAATCGGTGATACGCCGCCAGTCTTTGCGTTGAACGCCGATGCGGTATTGCGCTTCAGCCCGCCGCGCCTGAGATTTTGCGGAATACCGATCGAACACACCGCAATCGAGGTGTTGTGGGATGTATCGGCACTGGGTGTACAGCGCGCACAGGTGTTTATCGACAGCATGGATGGGCCGATGTTTGCCGATGGCGCTGCCGTTGGCGATTCCAAAACCGGCGACTGGGTAACCAACGGCAAGCGCTTCTTGCTGTACCTGCCCGAGCGCAATGAAGTGGTTGCCGAAAAAACCTTTCGCCTGCTGCCGTGCAACACGGCCGAGTACCCGTTTGAGCCGGACTGAGCCCGCCCTGTTCAGCGCCTGCTTTGCCCCAATTTCGGATAACGGACCTGATTAGCAGGCGGCAACCGCAGCGGTCACGCGGCAGCCGATGGCTGCCGGGCCGTGCATCCCGCTGTCATTTGGTATTGCCGACGCCGCCGGGAATCCATTCTTGATCGCGCAGCAGCGGAATCGAATCGCCGGTCGGTCAGTGATCGTCGAAGGCGCAGGCTGGGTCTTGCGCCTGTCGAATGTTGGTGTCCAGCCAGTCGCACAAACGCGCGGCACCGTCCAGCAGGCGCGCCGTGGGCCGAACCAGCAGGTCCGGGTCGACGGCCGAAAAATGACCGCAGCGGGCTGCTCGCAGACCCCGATAGCGATGCCAGTGCGCCAGCGGGTCGGGTTGGCCGGCAGCAGCGCCGGCAATCATCGCTGCCGGGTTGCGCGCGAGCACGGCTTCAAGATCGACACTGGCGGCCTCGGCATCCAGGTCAGCGAACACGTTGCGCGCGCCGCACAGCTCGAACACCTGGTTGATCACATGGCGCCCGCCGAGCGTGAATAGCGGTTTTTCCGAGACCTGGTAAAACACCGGTATTTTCGCCCCGGATGCAGGCTGCGCGGCCTTAAACGAAGCCACCCGATCGCGGAAGGCCTTGGCTCGTGCCGCGGCCGTCGCGGGTTCTGCGGCCAGCGAGCCCAGCGTTTCGATCGTCATTGCGATATCGTCCAGCGTCCGAATCGAAATCACGCGTACCTCGATTCCGAGCGCGCGCAGTTCGTCGATGGCCTGGGACGGCGTACCACCGGCCCAGGCCAGCGCATGGCTTGCCCGCAGGCGGACAATGCGTTCCAGGTCGAACCGGAAAGCGTCGCCGATGCGCGGCAGCGTATGGGCTGCGGGCGGGTAATCGCTCCATTCCACCGCGCCCGCCATCCGCTCGCCCAGGCCGGCGTCGAACGCCAGCTCGGTTAAATGCGGTGCCAGCGAGACGATTTTTGGCTGCACAGACGGCTCGGCGGTCGCTTGCGACGGGAGTCCGGCTTCCGGCGTTTGGAGCCGCAACAACAAGACCAGTACCAGCGCGCCGAGGCCCAGGCCGGCCAGCACAACTGCAACGCCGGGTTTCATCGTCCGGCCTCGGCTAAACGCCGCTCAAGTTGCGCGGCGTTGTGTGCTGGTGCCAGGCAGCGGTTGCCGATGCAAACCACGGCGATGTCGCGCTCGGCCCGGGCCAGATCGGCCAGCGGGCCGGGCAGGTCGGGCTCGTCTGAGACGATGCGGTAGCAGTGCAGGTTGACGCGCCTGGATAGCTCAGCAAACCACTGGTCTGCCAGCGGTCCCGTGCCGCCGATCAGCACTTGCGCTACGGGCCTGGCGTACTCGGCCGCGGCCAGCATCAGCGAGGCATGCGCCATCGGGCTTCGCTGGATGTCGCCGGCGGCGCTGTCGAGCGCGCGCCCGGCCAGCTCCAGCCATTCGGGGTTTGCGGTTAGATGGCCCAGCCGCAGCAGGCCGCGGGCGGCCAGTGCCGCGCCGGCCGGTGTGGCGTCGTCGGTGTTGGCGGTCGGACGCATGATTAACGCTTCATGATCGGCCGGGGTCAGAAACAGCGTGCCACTGCCGAAATCGCTGAATCGATCGCGGATTTGCCCGGCCAACCAGTCGGCGCGATCCAGCCATTCGGTGTTCCAGCGGCAAGCCAGCGTTTCCAGGCACGCCAGCAGCATGCTTGCGAAATCGTTCAGCAGGGCCGGGTGGGCGCGCCGCCCGTCACGCCAGACGGCATGAACTTGATCGTCGTCGAACAGGCGTTGCCAAACGATGGCGTGCGTGTCGCAGGCCAGCTGCGCCCACTCGGGCCGGTCGAGCGCGCGCGCCGCCCGCGCCAGTCCGATTACGGTCAGCGCGTTCCAGCTCGCAAGCATCTTGTCGTCGCGCCCGGGCATCGGCCGCCGCATGCGGCAGGCCAGCAGTTTCTGGCGGGCCTGCTCCAGCGAGACGGCGACCGGGTCGGCCTGGTCGGCGCGCGTGGTCAGCTCGTTGAGCGTGCGCGCAATCACCAGGTGCCACGACGATTGTTCGAAGTTGGGTGGGCCGTCGAGCCCGAAACGGGCCTGGGCCCGCTCGACGGCTGCTTGATCCGAATCAACGTGGCCGGCACTCCGGTCGCCGAGGCAATCGTCGAATTGCGCTGGCGTCCACAGGTAATGCGCGCCTTCGCGGGGGCTTGCCGGTTGGCCGGGCTCCAGGTCGGCAGGCACACTATCGGCATCAAGGCTGCTGGCGAAGCCGCCTTCGGCAAGCCCCAGATCGCGACACAGAAACTCGACCGTCCGTTCGGTCGCGTAGCGCAGATCGTCGTCGTTCCAGCGCTGGGCTGCCTCGGCATAAATCGGCAGCAGCAGTGCGCTGTCGTAAAGCATCTTCTCGAAATGCGGAATTTCCCACGCGGCATCGACCGAATACCGAAAAAAGCCGCCGCCCAGATGATCGAACAAACCGTTCACGGCCATCGGTTTCAGCGTGTCATTGAGCATCTCAGCGGCTTGCGGGTCATCCTCGGCGCGCGCGAGCAGCCATTCAAGCAGCGGTGCTTGCGGAAATTTCGGTGCATCGCCGAAGCCGCCGTGGCGACGGTCCAGGCGCGCGCTCAACTGGCCGATTAGCAGGTCTTCAGCAGAACCGGCCTGCGGGTCCTTCTCGGTATGCTGCGCAGACACCATTAACAGCGCTTCGCGCAATTGCCGGTTTTGCGCCGCAAGCGCTTCGCGTTGATTGATCCAGGCGTCGTGGACGCGCTCGAGCAACTCGGCAAAGCCGATCAGACCGTGGCGTGCTTCGGGTGGAAAATAGGTGCCGGCGACAAACGGTGTCTGATCGGCCGGGTCCAGAAACAAGGTCAGCGGCCAGCCACCGCCGCGTCCGCTGAGCAACTGATGGGCCAGTTGGTAGATGCGGTCGAGATCCGGCCGCTCTTCGCGATCGACCTTGATGTTAATGAAGCCCTGGTTCATGCGGCCAGCGATCGCCGGGTCTTCAAAACTCTCGTGGGCCATGACGTGACACCAGTGGCAGGCCGAGTAGCCGATCGACAGCACGATCGGCTTGTCCTGCGCGCGCGCCGCATCCAGCGCCTCGGGCGACCACGGGTACCAGTCGACCGGGTTGTCGGCGTGTTGTTCGAGGTAGGGGCTGAGCGAGCCTGAAAGGCGGTTGGGCATCGACGGGAACCGGCGCAAGATGAGCCGACAAGCATAACAATTCATACGCAAGGAAAGATCGGCGGCGGTCTTCCCTTCGGCTCGGCGGGCGCTGCGCTTGGCCGCCGGTAGACAAGCCGGGTACAATGACTTGCCTCATCTCGCAACCATCATCCGACCGCCGTCCGAGACCCGCCGCATGCCCGATCGCCCGATTCTTGTAGATATCAACCCCGTCGCGCTGGACCTGGGGATCGTCCAGATCCACTGGTACGGCATCAGCTACCTGGCAGCTTTTGCCTGTTGCTGGTGGCTGCTCGGTCGCAGGGCGCGGGCCCCGCACTGGCCGATCACGCCGACCCAGGTCGGCGACCTGGTGTTCTGGGTCGTGATCGGGGTGATCGTCGGCGGGCGAATGGGCTACGTGATTTTTTATGCGCTCGATCGCTGGTTTGCCGATCCGCTGTTCCCGTTGTGGCTGCAGCAGGGTGGCATGTCGTTTCACGGGGGGCTGATCGGCGTTTTTGTGGTGATGGTGCTGTACGCGCGGCGTCTCGGCGTTGGGCTTCTTACACTGGCCGATTTCAGCAGCCAGGTCGTTCCGCTCGGCCTGGCCTTTGGCCGCATCGGCAATTTCATCGGCGGCGAATTGTGGGGCCGCTACAGCGATGCCCCGTGGGCCATGATTTTTCCGAAAGCGATTGATCCGGGTGCCTATGCCGCGCCGACTCTGCATCAGGCCTGGCAAGCCGGCCAGCTCGATGCCTTCGCGCGCCACCCCTCGCAGCTTTACCAGGCCGCACTCGAGGGCCTGGCGCTGTTTGTCATCCTCTGGCTGTTTGCGCGCAAGCCGCGCCCGGCCGGTGCCATCAGCGGCGTTTTCCTGGTTGGCTACGCGGTGTTTCGCAGCATCGCCGAATTTTTTCGCGAACCCGACGCGCACATCGGCTTTGTCGCGTTTGACTGGCTGACCATGGGTCAGATGTTATCGCTGCCGATGTTTGTTTTCGGCGTCGGGCTGCTGATTTTTGCGTATCGGAAACGCACATGAAGGTTTATCACCACCTGCTGAAACAGGTATTGGAGCACGGAGTGCGCAAGTCCGACCGCACCGGCACCGGGACCCTAAGCCTTTTCGGGCACCAGATGCGCTTTGATCTGCAGCAGGGCTTTCCTCTGGTGACGACCAAGAAAACCCACCTGCGCTCGATCATTCATGAATTGCTGTGGTTTATTCGCGGCGATACCAACATCGCCTACCTCAAGCAGCACGGCGTGACGATCTGGGACGAATGGGCGACCGCCGACGGTGAGCTGGGGCCGGTCTACGGGCACCAGTGGCGGGCCTGGCCGCTGCCCGGCGGCGGCCAGCTCGACCAGCTCAACGAGGTGGTCGAGCGCATCCGGGCCCGACCGGACTCGCGCCGGCACGTGGTTTCGGCCTGGAACCCGGCCGATCTGCCGGATGAAACGCTGAGCCCGGCGCACAACGCGCTGGCCGGAAAAATGGCGCTGGCACCCTGCCATACACTGTTTCAATTCTGGGTCGCAGACGGCCGCATCAGCCTGCAGCTTTATCAGCGCTCGGCCGACTGTTTTCTAGGGGTGCCGTTTAACATCGCCTCCTACGCGCTGCTGCTGCTGATGGTCGCACAAGTCACCGAGCTCGAACCGGCCGACCTGATCCACAGCCTAGGCGACACCCATATCTACCTCAATCACATCCAGCAGGTCAAAACGCTGCTGGAACGCGAGCCCTACCCATTGCCGCAATTGCGCCTGAACCCCGAGCGCAAGCGGCTCGACGATTTCGTGTTTGAAGATTTCGAACTGGTTGGCTACCAGGCCCACCCACCGATCAAGGCGCCGATCGCAATCTGAGCCTGAGTGATCAGGCGGCTTGAGCA
>JAIVHD010000251.1 GCA_020201235.1 Lysobacteraceae bacterium | reverse complement strand
CTCAAGGATGATGGCCGCTGCAATGCCGTCGAGCTTGCGTGCGTCGCGCCGCCGGGCCTGTCCGCTGCGACGGGCATCGACAAACTGACTGTCGGCCTGGCGCGAGCTGAAACGTTCGTCGTGCAGTTCGAATGCGATGCCCGGATGACGCTGCTTGAGCTGCCCGGCGAAGCGTCGCGCGCTGCGGCTGAGTTTCGATTCCGAGCCGTCGGCGGCCAGCGGCAGCCCGAGCACGATGCGATCCGGCCGCCAGTCGCGAATGACGCGGTCGAGCTGTTCGAATGGATCGCCAGCGTGGACGATGGTCTGCAGCGCGGTGGCCGTGCCGGTCAGTTCGTTGCCGGTTGCAAGGCCGATGCGGCGCTGGCCAAAATCGATGCCCAGAACGACGCCCGGGCGGTTCGCGAGCGTGCCCATCAGCCTGTCTGGGACCGAGAATTCGAGGGCTTCAAGCATGCCGGGCAGACGGCGTCTGCTTGCGCGGCCGCAGGTTGCAATTTATACGAGTGCCGGCACCTGCTGCGGCAACCCGCTCGGGCCGCTTCAGGCATGGCCGCCGACCGGCTGCAGGGATGAAACCTCGATGCCCAACGACGCCACGGCTTTCGACCACCGATCGTCGATATGCGAGTCAAACACGATCGCCGAATCGGCACCGGTGCTGAGCCAGGCGTTGTCCTTGAGCTCGTCCTCCAGCTGTCCGGCCGACCAACCGGCGTAACCCAGCGCGACCATGTACTTGTCGGGTCCGCGGTGGTCAGCGATGGCTTCAAGGATGTCGCGCGACGTTGTCACCAGGATGCCCGGCGCGACCTCGGTGGTCGAGTCCCAGGCATGACCGGTGTGAATGACGAACCCGCGTTCCTGTTGCACCGGGCCGCCGTGCAGCACCGGCTGGTTGGCGATCAGTTCGTCGTTGCAGCGAATTTCGAGCTGCGCCAGCACGTCCATCATGGTCAGGTCAGAATTGCGGTTGATCGTGATCCCAAGCGCGCCTTCGTCGTTGTGCTGGCACAAAAGCGTCACGCCCAGGCTGAAGTTGGGATCGCGCATGCCCGGCATCGCGATCAGAAGTTGCTGATTCATATAGTTCACGCTTGCAATGTTAGCAGGTACATGCTTGGTGATATCGGGTTTGATCGGTCGCGATGCAAGCCGCGCCGGTCGCGCCGGCCTGGCAATGCTTCTGGCCGCATGAATAAGCCCGGTTTAGCCACGGTCGAGAATCGGGCTGCCATGGCGGTTCACTGCCGCCGGCCTCAGTTCAGGCCGCTGCGGGCCGAGAACTGCCAGGTTCGGGTGATCGTCAGGATATCGGTCTCTGCCAGGATTTCCTCCGGCAGTGCCGAATACGGCGCTGCCAGACGCACGATCCGAATGGCCGCCTCGTCGAGCAGGTCGTAGCCCGACGAGCGCATCAACTGAATGCGCTCGATCGAGCCGTCCGGTAACACGTCAACCGCCAGAACCAGGCTGCCGTCGATATTCTGGCGGCGGGCCTGCTCGGGATAATTCATGTTGCCGATCCGCTCGACTTTGGCGACCCAGCCGCGCATATAACTGGCTTCGGCACCGCCAATCTGGTTGGCCTGGGCCAGGAAATCGGCTTCCTCGGGTGCGGTCTCGCTGGCCCAATCGACCAGAATCACATCCAGATCCGGTGCCTGCGACGAGGTGTCGGGGTTGATCCAGTCGAAATGCAGCTGGGTGATGACCAATACATGCAAAACAATCGCAATCACCAGTGCCAGCGACATGATTTCGGCTTCGGAGCGCGGTGTTCTGGCTGGCGTCATGGTGCACATGCTCTTTTTTGGGTTCGGCAGCCGTACCCGGGTCTGCCGCTGCGCCTCGGTCGGGCCATAAAGCCACGACTGCAATCAACCAGGATCATCGGCGGTCGAGTTCACGCACGCAGGTCGGGCTGGTGACGTTGATTTCGGTCAAGCGGCCGTCGATGACGTCGAGTCCGGCGAAATCGACACCGTTCTTGAGTAGCTCGGGCCCGACCCGTTCGGCGATGTGACGCTCGGCATCATTGATCGGCTGGCCTTCGCCGCGCCCGCCACGCGCCAGGTTGCCGCGAAAATCGGCCTGGCTGGGGATCCGCGCGAGTACGTAGGGTACAGCCTGGCCGGCAATCATCAGGATGCGCTTGTCGCCTTTGGAAATCCCCGGAAGAAATTCCTGAGCCATGGCTGGCTTACGCCCGTCCGCCGTCAACGTTTCTAGAATGACGTTGAGGTTTGGGTCGTCGTCGCGGGCCAGGAAAATACCGCGTCCGCCCATGCCGTCGAGTGGTTTGAGCACGGCCCGACCCTGGTCGATGACGAATTGGCGCAGCGTCGCGGGGTTGGCGCTGACGCGCGTCTCGGGGATCAGGTCGGCAAACCGTGCAATCGCGAGTTTTTCGTTGAAGTCGCGCAAGGCCTGCGGGCGGTTGATCACGCGTGCGCCATCGGCGACAGCTCGATCCAGCAGCAGCGTGGTGTACACGTAGGTATCGTCGACCGGCGGATCGCAGCGCATCAGGATCAAATCACTGCGCCCCAACGCGCGTTGGCGCGTCTCCTCAACGCTGAACCAATCCCGACTGCGATCATTGAGCTCGACCCGGCGGATTCGCGCGACGCAGTTGCCCTGGTTCAATTCGAGATCGCGCTCATTGGCGTACCAGACTTCTAGACCGCGGCGCCGGGCCTCGAGCAGCAGCGCAAAGGTTGTGTCCTTTTCCGGTTTGATCGAAGCGAGGTCGTCCATGACACAGATAACAGTGGTTGACATCAGTGATTCCTTTTCAAAATGCGCGGCAGCGCTTGTTTTTGCTTAAAACTCTAGAACGCGCGCACATAAATAAAAATTTGCAGGGCTGGATTCAATTGTTTCAAGGGTTTAGACTTCTATTAAAACAAGGTACTATAACGGTCCGTCATTCGGGATAAATCGTGGCAGATGAGCGACGAAACGAACAGCAACAGACTCAATACCGGTCGTGCAGACATTACGGGACTCAAAATCCTGATCATTGATGACAGCCGTACCATCCGCAAATCGGCCGAGACCATGCTTAGCCGGGAAGGCTGCGAAGTGCTGACCGCCGAAGATGGGTTCGAAGCGTTGGCCGTGATTCATCAAAGCCATCCAGACTTGATTTTCGTCGACATTATGATGCCCCGACTGGATGGGTACCAGACTTGTGCGATCATAAAAAATAATGATCAGTTCAGAGCGACTCCCGTCATCATGCTGACCAGCAAGGATGGTCTGTTCGACAAGGCCAGGGGCCGCATTGTCGGTTCCGATCACTACCTGACCAAGCCGTTTACAAGGGATGAGTTGCTAAATGCGGTGCGAGAAACGGTTCCGGCAAAAAACGCAGCCTGAGGCGGTCACAATGTTTTACCGGGTCATCCGGTCGGACTGAAACAAGGGCGGCTGGTCAGTGCCGCTTGAAAAAAACGAGGGAGTCTTTCAAGGGTCGAGATGGTAATCCATTCCGAAAAATCGCTTTTCGAACTGCTGTCTCAGTTCGAGCGCCGCAGCATCGAGCATGACGTCAGCGGCTCCAGCCAGCGCGATCGCGACAACACTTGGGACGGTGTTGTGTTCCGTCTGGGCGACTATCGACTGACCGTGGGGATTACCGAGGTTGACGAAATTCTGCCGCTGCCGCAGGCCACTCCCGTGCCCGGTGCGCGCGATTGGCTGCTGGGGATGGCCAACGTGCGCGGCAATCTGGTGACGATCGTCGACCTTGGCTGGTTTTTATTCGGATCGCGCACCCCGATCACAGCGCGTACCCGCCTGATTCTGACCCGCTTGCAGGGCCGATATCTCGGGATGATTGTCGACGAAGTCTACGGTCAGCGCCATTTTAATATTCACGATACAGCTGATCGACAGCCCGGGCACGATGTTCTGGACTCGCTTGTCGGCCGGTTTTTTTCCCAGGGCGATGAGCAATGGGGACGGTTCCAACTCAAACAACTGATGACCGATCCGGCTTTTCTGGACGGATCGGCATGATTGCGCGCGGTCGCCGCGCCGGCGCACGGTTGACAAGAACACCAACGAATGAGCCATTGAATCGAGAGGCCAAGGCATGAGTAGCAAAGCAACCCCCATCACCGAGCGCCGTTTATCACCTTTCCAGGTGCTTTTCTTTCTGATCCTGATCGGCTTGGTGGCCGCGGTATCGCTAAATTTCTACTACCTGAACCAGCGCAACATGCAGGAGGCCCAATATCTGGCCCTGACGACCGAGATCCAGGTGCGTGCGCAGCAGCTGGCCAAGGCGGCCGGCGAGGCCGCAGTCGGCAACTTCGATGCATTCGACGAACTGGCCACGACCCGCGAGATCATCGACCTGTCGATCAACCAGCTGCGCAACGGCAACCCGGAAACCGATTTGCCACCGTCACCGGTCGCTGTCAATGACAGCCTGGCCACGCTCGAAGAATTGTGGGGAAACATCGGCGGTCAGGCCGAACGCATTCTCAGTCGCTCCGATCTGGTCCTGGACCTGGCCGACGCGGCCGCCGCCTTCTCGACCAACATACCGCGCCTGCAGTCGCTTTCCGATGAAGCCGTGCGGACCATGATCCAGACCGGCGCACCGACCGGACAAGTCTACATTGCCACCCGCCAGCTGGTTCTGGCCGACCGAATGTTGCGTCGCGTCGGCGAAATCCTGAGCGGTGGCGGGTCGGCCATTACCGCTGCCGATGCCTTTAGCCGCGAAGCTGAACTGTTTGACCAGGTGCTGCAAGGCCTGATGATGGGCAACGAGGATCTGGGCCTGACCGCAGCCCGCAATCCGGAGGTCCTGTCCGCGTTAGCCGAGCTGCAGCCGATCTTTGAAGAAGTGAAAATCGATGTCGACACGATCCTCAGCGGCTCGTCAGACCTGTTCGAGGTGCGCGAGGCGGCCGATGAAATCTTTTTGGATTCGCAAGCGCTGACTGCCCAGGCACGCGCGCTGGCCCAGGACTACGCGGCACTTGATCAGGGTCGCGTCTGGCCTTCGCTGGCGGTCGGCATTGGATTGGCTGTCCTGGTCCTGCTGCTGCTCGGTCTGATTGGTCTCAACCTGTACTATGCTCAGCGCCGGCGCGCCTTGGAAACCGCCCAGGTCAACCAGCGCAATCAGGAGGCCATCCTGCGGTTGCTCGACGAAATGAGCTCGTTGGCCGACGGTGACTTGACGGTTGAGACGACGGTCACGGAAGATGTCACCGGCGCGATCGCCGACTCGGTGAACTTCGCCGTCGAAGCTCTGCGTGACCTGGTTTCCGGCGTCAATTCGACCGCCCGCCAGGTGGCCGCCCAGGCCCAGGAAACCGAGGCCACGACGACCCAGTTGGCCGAAGCCAGCGAATACCAGTCGCGCGAAATTCGGACCGCCACCGAAACGATTAACGAAATGGCCCGGTCATTCGATGACATGGCCAAGCGCTCCAGCGAATCGGCCGTGGTTGCGCAGAACTCGGTCGAAATCGCCAACCGGGGTGCCAACATGGTGCGCCAGACGATCACCGGTATGGATCAGATTCGTGATCAGATCCAGGACACCTCCAAGCGGATTAAGCGCCTGGGCGAGTCTTCGCAGGAAATCGGCGATATTGTCGAGCTGATCAACGGCATTTCGGAACAAACCAACGTGCTCGCGCTGAATGCCGCCATTCAGGCTGCATCGGCTGGTGGTGCCGGTCGCGGTTTCGCGGTTGTAGCCGACGAGGTGCAGCGACTGGCTGAGCGCGCAACCAATGCAACGCGGCGCATCGAAACGCTGGTTCAGACCATTCAATCCGACACGTCCGAGGCGGTGACGTCGATGGAAACCACCACATCGCAGGTCGTTACCGGTGCGCGGACGGCCGAGGATGCCGGTGAGGCGCTGGAGTCGATCGAGACGGTTTCGAACGATTTGGCGAAGCTGATTCAGGAGATTTCAAGCCAGGCTCAGCTGCAATCTCAGAACGCCGGCAAGATCGCGCGCCTGATGAATTCGATTCGGGATATTTCGGTTCAGACCTCCGAGGGAACCAGCCAGACTGCGAAGTCAGTGGTTAGCCTGGCCGACCTTGTCCGCGATCTCCGCGACTCGGTTTCCGACTTCAAACTTCCCGAAGATCAGGATTGATCTTGCGCGGGTCGAACAACACACGGGTCGTGAGACGGGAGCCAATGAGGACGGCATGTTGAAATTTTCGTCAGCCGCACGCGCCCAGGCGGTCCAATGGACCCGGCCTTACCTCGAGTCGCTTTGCAGCGACATTCGTGCCGCGCTCGAGAGCTGGGCCGGCGAACCGGATCGCAATGCCCCGAATCTTGAGCAAGCACGCGCCTGCGCCCTGCAGCTACGGGCGACGCTGTCGGTATTGGAAATTCCCGGAGCGGCGGCGCTGGCCGGGGCGCTGGCCGAGGCGATGGATCCCCTGGACCGTCCGGATGTCGACATCGCGACGGTGTTGCTGGAAACGGTTGCGGTTCTGCCCGATTATCTCGAACGGCTTGAAACCGGAGCGCCCGACGTGCCGGTGGTGTTGGCCGACCTGATACGGCGCACACGCGCCGTGGCGGGCCTCGAAGCAGCGGTCGACCCGACTGACCTGACCGCACTGCATGCGGTCGGCGATGTTCGTCAGCCCGACGTGGAGCCGGTCGATGCGGCCACGCTGCGGCGTAATTACCAGCGCGGCTTGCGCGACTGGTTCAGGGATCCAGACGACGGCCGAGCGCTCAATACAGTTTCGATGCAGCTGCGGGCCAGTGATTCGGTCCCCTTGCGTCGCTTGGGTCGCATGATCGGTGCTGTGTTTGCCGGCATGGACGGCGGGCACTTCAATGCCGGACCGGCGCTTCGCAAGCAGCTGGCGGCAATCGATGACCTTTTGCGCGACTGGAGTGACGCGGAACCGAACACAGACACCGAGCTGGCCGCGCACACCGACCGCGCCGCCGCGACCCTGCTTGCCGAAGTCTTGCAGGTGCCGGCGGGTTGCGCCGAAATTGATTCGATCCAGGCCGAGGTCGAGCGTGGAATCGCGGCCAATGCCGATGAAATCGTGCGCGCGAAAAGTGTCCTCTCGGGTCGTAACCGGGAGCTGTTCACGGCCATTGCAAACGCGGCCCGCGGCGAACTCAATCAGGCCAAGGATGCCCTTAATATATTCCTGCTGGGCGGCACCGGGGACAGCCACGTCATTGATGCCCAGACTGGTCTGCTGCGCTCGGTCGCAGAAAGCTTCTCGATGCTCGGCCTCGACCGGCTGAGTCAGCGTGTCCAGAACCAGGCCAGGCGACTGGGCGATTTGAGCGCAGACCCTGAGAATCCTGCTCTTCTGGATGTCGCGCGCGAACTGCTATTGGTTGAGTCCGAGCTTGAGGAGTCGGTGCTCTACCTGGGTGAGGCACCCGATGCCAGCATGCTCGAAGGCGACGGCCAACACCTGCCCAAGGCCGAGCGTCGTCGCGTCATGCGCCAACTGCTGGCCGAGGCGCTGGATGAACTGGCGCACGCCAAGCATTTGCTAGACCAGGCGCATCGCGGCCAGGCCGATGCCAACGGCGCGACACAGGCGCGGCGACATCTCGACCGCATTTCCAGCGTATTGCGCATGGCCGGGCTCGAAGAGGCCTCCGAACTGCTGGACGCCGGCTCTTTGTGTGTCGATGATGAGTTCGTTAATCCGGATTCGGGCGAAACCGATCCCGATCGGCTTTCGGCTCTGGCCGAGGCGCTGGTCGTTGTCGAATTCTACCTCGACAGCCTGTCGCGGCTCGATGACCGCGGCCAGGCCTATCTGCGCGCGGCCCGCGAGCACCTAAATACATTGGGCTACCTGCGGCCCGCGGCTGCGGCAGTCGCACAGCCGCAGGCGGAAACAACCGACCTTGAGCCGCCCATCGCAGCTGACAGCGCCGACGACATTGCCACGCACGGACAGACTCCACACTTCGAGATCCTTTCCGAAAGCGATGAAGCCGACCAGACCGCGACCGAGGAGAAACTGGAAGGCGACCAGTCAGCGGACTCTGAGGGACTCGCGCTTGAAAGCGCCGAGCAATTCCGGGGGCGAATGCAACCGCCCGATTCGCCTTCGATCACTGGCGCGGAACCGGACGACGATTCCGCCATAACAGATCCCTCGATCGGCGACCCGCCCAAGCCGCAGCAGCCCTGGGCACCGCTTGCGTTCACTGCTGGACCGCGATCGCCCGATGCGTCAGGCGCGCAGGAGTCGGAATCCCCAGAGCTGGAATCCCCGGAGCTGGAATCCCCGGAGCTGGAATCCCCAGAGC
>JAIVHD010000430.1 GCA_020201235.1 Lysobacteraceae bacterium | reverse complement strand
AGCATCAACTTGCGGTGCGGTTCGAGGATGAAGTTACTCGACTCGAAGGTCTTCTGGATCGCGATCTCTCGAATTGGCGCGTGCCATAGGAGCCTTGTAAACAATTGCACCAAGCGGCACTTTGGCGCATCATAGGGTATTGATATTTGAATGATTACAGTCGCTGAAACCGCTAATGAATAACGTCGATTACCCCTGCCTTAACGAGGCCTTGCCAGACGATGCGGCCCGGGTCGTGCGCAGCTCAACGCTGATCAATCATCTTGCCGAACTGTGCCGCAAGGCCCGACACGCGGGCGGCAGCGCATTTCCGCCCGCGGTCTGCTGGGTGTTGCTCGACGAAACGATATCGCACCGCGACCAGATTGGTTTTTCGGGCCTCGAGAAACTGATGCGCGCAATTCATGAACGAATCCGGGTTCAACTGGGGCCGGCCGATGTGACTGCGCGCTTCGGCCTGGATGCAATCGCCATTGTGCTCGATTCGCACGCCGGCGAGCGCGATTATGTGAGTTCAGGCACGGCCCTGATCCGGGCAATCAGTAATCACCTCATCGAAGTCGGTGACCAGGTGATTGCGGCCACGGTCAGTATCGCAACCCAGCCGGTTCGCGAGACCCTGAGGCCGTCGGAGATGAACCTCGTGGCGGTTGCGCGCTTTGCGGAGCGGCTGACCGAGCACGGCGGCAATCGTTCAAGGATTATGGATAGCGACGCTGGCGCTGATTCCGAACAGCCGGCGAGTTTGCTGGGGCAGTTGAGCAAAGCGTTACGCGACGATACCCTGAAAGTGGTGTTTCAGCCGCTGCTAGCGACCACCGGGCCAGAGCGCGAGCGCGCTCATATGCTGCCGCGCCTGACCGGACCGGACGGTTCGTTGATCCCGGCGGCCCGTTTTGTTCCGATTGCAGCCAAGCGCGGCGTGTTACCGGCGTTGGACAATTGGATGGTCGGCCATGCGATCCGCCTGATGACCGAATACCAGGCACCGGATCCGGCTCCACAATATTTTCTCACCCAGTCCCCGGCTCTGATCGACGATCCGAAGTTTTTGGAGTGGCTGTGCGGCAAATTGGAGACGCTAACGCCGAACCAGAACGCGCTGGTACTCGAATTTAATATTCTCGAAATAAAGCCGCGCATTCGTGTGGCCCGGACGGTTTTTGAACGATTGCGCGAAAAAGGCGTCGGTATCGCTGAGTTGTGTTTCCGGGCCTGATTGTCAACACTCCGTGCAGCCCCGGAAACACAACTCTCCGGGCTTCCAGCTCCGAAAAGTTATGCAACGTTGGGGCTGAATTGGGTAGAATCAGGTCCCGCCGCCTTGGCGACCACCCGTTTCGCCCGCCATGAATTCAACCCGCTTGTCGCGCTCTACCGCCTTGCTTTCGATGCTGTTGCTGGCGGCCCTGGTGCTGACCGCATTCGCGGCGGTCAGGCAGAAACCCGCGTCGATGGATGCCGAGGTGCCGCTGCTGTTGATCTCGATCGACGGGTTCCGCCACGATTATCTGGAAATGGCGACTCTGCCGGCGCTGGACAAACTGATCGCCGACGGTCTCAAGGCCGATTCGCTGCAGCATGTGTTTCCGACCAAGACCTTTGCCACGCACTACTCCACGGCAACCGGTTTGTATGCCGAAAACTCCGGCGTGGTTGCCAACAGCATGTGGGACCCGGCTCGCAAGGCGCGGTTTTCGCTGGGCAATCGCGATGCCGTGATGGACGGCTATTGGTACGACGGCGAGCCGATCTGGAACACCGTGGAAAAGGCCGGCAAGACCGCAGCGACCTATTTCTGGCCTGGCTCCGAGGCCCAGATTGGCGGTCTGCGCCCGACCTACTGGAAGCCCTACGCTGGCGCGACACCGCATGACCAGCGGGTCGACCAGGTGCTTGAATGGCTCGATTTGCCGGCCGCCCAGCGCCCGGATTTTCTGACGCTTTACTTTTCGTCGGTCGACTCGGCCGGGCACGCCCACGGGCCGGGTCATCCCCGGGTGATCGAGGCCATGATCGACGTCGATCGCGCCCTCGGTCGCCTGCTGGAAGGTCTGGAGCATCGCGGCCTGTACGGCAACATGCATATCCTGGTCACGTCCGATCACGGCATGCAGCAGATCGATATCAAACGATACGTGCTGCTCGACGACTACCTCGACCTGAGCCGCGTCAACGTCTCTGACTGGGGGCCGGCAGCACAGATTTGGAGCGTCAGCGGGGGGCCGGACAGCGAGCAGATCCTGGCCACGCTGAAGGCGATCGAGCATCAAGGGATTCGCCGGGTCTGGCAGAAGGGCGAGGGCCCCGATCGTTATCATTTCGACGACCACGCGCGCATCCCCGAAGTGACCTTAGAGGCCCAGCCGGGCTGGATGATCTCGAACAAGCCCTATTTCGCAGGCATGCAGCGCGGCGTGCTCAACGGCATGCACGGCTGGGATCCGGCGTGGCTGAAGATGCACGGAATTTTCATCGCCAATGGTCCGGCGTTTGTTGCTGGCGATCGGTTACCGGCGGTGCGATCGGTGGACTTGTACTCACTGATGGCAAAACTGATGGATGTGACGCCGGCCGAAACCGATGGCCGCTTGACCGCTTTTGAACCTTTGTTGGTGGCCGATCGTCGCGAACGTGCCGGCATCGATACGCTGCACTGGAAATGCGGCCAGGAGCGGGTGTCGGTGCGAGTCTCGCCCGGCCTTGCCTCGCTGCACCACGATGGTGATGCACGCCTCATATGCCTGAATTACCGGAAGTCGAGACCACCCGGCGCGGTCTTGCGCCGCTGGTGGTTGGCCAGCCGCTGGCCGGTTTGGTCGTTCGCCAATCGAGCTTGCGCTGGCCGGTCGCGCGCCAAGCCGAAGGTCTGGCAGGCCGGGTCGTCGGCGACTTGCAACGGCGCGGCAAGTGGTTGATCTGGCGGTTCGAGCACGGCAGTCTTCTGTGGCACCTGGGCATGTCGGGGTCATTCCGGGCCTGGCTTTCGCCGCCAGCGCCGGGCCGACACGACCATATCGATGTGGCGATCGCCGGCGGCCATGTCGTGCGCTATACCGATCCGCGCCGGTTCGGCGCCGTGCTCTGGCAGTCCGGCACCGATCCACTGGTGCACCCGCGGCTTTCCGATCTCGGTCCCGAGCCGTTGGGCGCCGAATTTGGCGGTGATGTGCTGTGGCGGCGCTCGCGTGGACGCAAGGCTGCGGTCAAGGCTTACATCATGGATGCGCGCACGGTGGTTGGGGTCGGTAATATCTACGCAGCCGAAGCGCTGTTCGCCGCCGGCATCGATCCCCGCCGAGCAGCCGGCCGGATCAGCCGCCGCCGCTATGCCGTTCTTGCGGCTGAAATTCGGGATACGCTGGCGCGTGCGATTGAAGCGGGCGGCACAAGTTTGCGCGATTTCACCGTCGGTGACGGAACACCGGGGTACTTTGGCCAGAACCTGCGGGTCTACGGGAAGTCGGGCCAACCCTGTCCGGCCTGCGGCGCCCTGTTGAAAAGCGACGTCATCGGCCAGCGCGCCTCGGTCTGGTGCCAGCGCTGCCAGCGCTGAGCCCGCAGGCAATCATGTCGTCTGCCAGCTGACGATGTAAACCACTGCCCCACCGGCCAAGACTGCTGTCGTCAGTGCCGGCAATACGCGCAGGCCAAGAGCCCGACCGCCGACGAAAAAGGCCATGCCGGCCTTGACCAGCGAGTTGACCCCGGCGGCGATGACGATACCGAGCGCGGCCACCCGGAGCGCCAGGTCCTGCTCGCTCATACTTGCCAGCGACAACGTGATCGCATCGACATCGGCAACCCCGGAGGCGGCCGCCAGCAACAGCACGCCGGCATCGCCAAACCACTCGGTAAGGGCCTTGCCGAGCAGCATGATCAGCGCCAGCAAGGCCCCGAACGAAAGGGCTGAGGTCAATTCCAGCGGGTTGGCCGGCAACAAATCCTCGCCATCGGTTGTGCCG
>JAIVHD010000031.1 GCA_020201235.1 Lysobacteraceae bacterium | reverse complement strand
GTACTCGCGTTGCCAATCCTTACGTCGGGTCAAGCTACGCTCCGGTTGGCAATACTCCGTGCAGCCCTCGGAAACACGACTCGCCGGGCTCCCAGCTCCGAAAATTTATGTAACGCTCGGGTGAAATTAATTAAACCGGTTCGTCACATCGTGGCGCACCGATCCGCATGAACCTTACGCAGCCCTGCAATCTGCTCGTCAATACCGCTTTCTACAGGTGTGCCTTCGGCGCTCAGATCGTCCAGTAAGCGCATATAAGGCGTGATTCGCTCGCACCTTTGCTCGTTCGGTAACTCCATGAAGACCCTGTAGAAGGTTATATTGGTGATCGCAGACGTGCGGGTGCCTCTGGCCGTAATCTTCCTGGCCGCCAGCACCGCCTCATTGAGCGCGGCTCTCGCGCCATTAAGGTCGAATGCATCGCCTTCGGCAGCAAAAGCCCGGCCTTTCTTGAGCAACAGATCAGCTTGGTCGAATGCGCTCCGCGCCTTCGGCGTGAGCGCGTCAATCACTACGATCGCATCGCTCGTCCGCCCCTGTAGGATCAGGTGATGGGCAAGAGTATCTAGCTCCCCCGGCTGAAAGAACTCGGGGCTGCGCCACCCTTTCGCGCAGCCGACTCGGCTCATCTTTTTCAATACGCATTGCAGATCTTTTTATCCTTCAGGTACGCCCCGGCACAAGCTGCTTGAGTAACCGATGCCTCATATCATCTATCAATCGTTAGTATTGCCGACGCCTGCCCGACGGCTTCTTTACCCATAACTAATAAGCATTTATTCGCCGTGCGCAGCATGGCGTATAAATGTCTTTTGGACTAAGTCGCCCATCAGACTGGCGTGGACTGATCTATAGGGACCGGCAAATAATAGTCACGCGAAAGTCAGCTCCCCTTCGACAACGTCGACCCGGACGGTATCGCCCGGACCGTACTCGCTGCCCAGGATCTTCTGCGCCAGCGGGTTTTCCAGCCTTGATTGAATGGCCCTTTTCAATGGTCTTGCACCGTACACCGGGTCGAAGCCGGCGGTGCCGAGCAGATCCAGTGCGGCATCGGTGATTTCAAAGCTCATGTCGCGGTCGGCGAGGCGTTGTTCCAGATACTGGATCTGGATGGCTGCGATCTGGCGAATCTGGGCCTGGTTCAGCGGGTGGAAGACGACAATCTCGTCGACGCGGTTGATGAACTCGGGCCGGAAGTGCTGGCCGACGACCTCCATGACGGCCGTTTTCATGTCCTCGTATTCTTCCTTGCCGGCCATCCGCTGGATGCGATCCGAACCCAGGTTCGAGGTCATGACGATAACGGTGTTGCGAAAGTCGACGGTGCGGCCGTGGCCGTCGGTGAGGCGGCCGTCGTCGAGCACCTGCAGCAAGATGTTGAAGACATCCGGGTGGGCCTTTTCGACCTCGTCGAGCAGGATCACGGAATACGGCCGACGGCGTACGGTTTCGGTCAGGTAACCACCCTCCTCGTAGCCGACATAACCCGGCGGCGCGCCGATCAGGCGGGCCACGGAGTGCTTTTCCATGAACTCCGACATGTCGATGCGTACCATCGCCGCTTCGGTGTCGAACAGGAAGTTGGCCAGCGACTTGCACAACTCGGTCTTGCCGACGCCGGTGGGGCCGAGAAACAGGAACGAGCCGTTGGGCCGGTTGGGGTCTGCAAGCCCTGCCCTGGATCGGCGGATGGCGTCGGCCACGGCCTTGACGGCCTCATCTTGACCAACCACGCGCTGGTGCAGCGCATCTTCCATACGCAGCAGCTTGTCGCGCTCACCTTCAAGCATTTTTGACACCGGGATACCGGTCCAGCGGCTGACGATTTCGGCGATTTCTTCTTCGGTGACCTTGCTCTTGAGCAACTGGAAATGATCGGTGGTCTCGGCCGACTCGGCCTGCTCAAGTTGCTGCTCCAGCTCGGGAATCCGACCGTGCTGCAGCTCGGCCATGCGTGACCAGTCCTGGGCGCGACGGGCGTTGTCGAGTTCAGCACGCGCTCGTTCGAGCTCTTCTTTGATGTGGGTGGCACCCTGAACCGAGGCTTTCTCGGACTTCCAGATTTCTTCCAGGTTGGAGTATTCGCGCTCCTGCTCTTCGATCTCGCTCTCAAGATCGGCCAGACGCTTCTTCGAGGCCTCGTCGGTTTCGCTCTTGAGCGCTTCGCGCTGAATCTTGAGTTGGATCAGGCGACGCTCGAGCCGGTCAAGCGCTTCGGGCTTGGAGTCGATTTCCATCCGGATGCGGCTGGCCGCTTCGTCCATCAGGTCGATCGCCTTGTCGGGCAATTGACGGTCGGTGATGTAGCGATTCGACAGCGTGGCCGCCGCGACCAGCGCCGGGTCGGTGATATCGACGCCGTGGTGGACCTCGTAGCGTTCCTGCAGACCGCGAAGGATTGCGATCGTGTCTTCGACTGACGGTTCTTCCACCAGCACCTTCTGGAACCGGCGCTCGAGCGCGGCGTCTTTTTCGATGTGCTGGCGGTATTCGTCCAGCGTGGTCGCACCGATGCAATGCAGCTCACCTCTTGCCAGCGCAGGCTTGAGCATGTTGCCGGCGTCCATCGCGCCTTCGGCCTTGCCGGCACCGACCATGGTGTGAATTTCGTCAATGAACAGGATAATCCGGCCTTCCTGCTTTTTTAGGTCGGTGAGCACGGCCTTGAGGCGTTCTTCGAACTCACCGCGGAACTTCGCCCCGGCAATCAGCGAGCCCATGTCCAGCGACAGCACACGTTTGTCGCGCAGGCCTTCGGGCACCTCGCCGTTGATGATGCGCTGAGCCAGACCTTCGACGATGGCCGTTTTTCCAACCCCGGGCTCGCCGATCAGCACCGGATTGTTCTTGGTCCGGCGCTGCAGCACCTGGATGGCCCGCCGAATCTCCTCATCACGGCCAATGACCGGGTCCAGCCGCGACTGCTCGGCCTTCTCGGTCAGATCAACGGTGTATTTGTCGAGCGCCTCGCGGGTTTCTTCAGCATTGGGGTCCTGGACTTTTTCACCGCCGCGCACAGCCTCAATGGCTTGTTCCACGCCCGGTTTGGTGACGCCGGCCTGATGAAGGATTTCGCTGAGTGACAGTTTGGCCTCAAGTGCCGCCAGGACGAACAGCTCGGAGGCGATATAGCTGTCGCCGCGCTTCTGCGCGATCTTGTCGGTCAGATTCAACACGCGACCCAGATCGTTGGACAGGTTGATCTGGCCGGCTTGTCCGCCGGATATCCTGGGCATACCGTCGAGCTTTTCACCCAGACGCGAGCGCAGCGATGCGACCTTTGCACCGGCCTTGGTCATCAACCCACGCATGCCGCCGCCTTCCTGATCGAGCAAGGCGACCATTACGTGTTCGGGTTCGAGCATGGCGTGATCGAGCCCGAGGGCCAGACTCTGGGCTTCGTTTAATGCCTGCTGAAAGCGTGCTGTGAGTTTGTCCATTCGCATATCAGTGTCCCGACGAAAGTAAAGTTATCCACAGGATGGGGCCGATTGTGACGCCAATCAAGCCAGGGCCTTAGCCCATATGCGTTCATTTTGATATATGCAGGCAGCAAAGCAGTTGACGCACCGCAAAAAACCGGAAACAGCGCAAGCTTATGGCAGACCAACGGCAGGCCAAAAGCAGACGTTAATCCAAGCGGATGGCCGGCGCATAGCGCGACCGTCAGCGCTGCCTAAGCCCCACCTTATTGACCGCTCTCCGTCACGAGATGCCGCCAGCTGCCGTGGCTGGGGCGTTTGGCGACGATACGCACCGGAGAGGTACTCGCCTGTCCGGAGAGGATGCGCAACCGAGGCAAATGCCACATCGGGTGCCGGTCAACGACGAAACGGTAGCGACCACGGCCGGGTTATTCGAAACCATCTGCAAAGATTTGTTCGCTTACACCGGGTGCCAAGACCGAAACCCGAAAAGAATCCGGTACGCCCGAAGCCACTCCAAGAGTGGCCTCACCCCTGGCCGGCGCGGCGTTGGACACGAATGAGAAGCGGAACGTCGTGCCCCAGCTAAGGCTAGTCGACCCGCCATCGACCCAGGTCACACCCTCTTCGTTGCGCGACCCGGCCCAATCCGCACCAACGGTTCGATCGGCTCGCGCCGAATCGATATCTGAAATAACCGCGCCTGCCGGGACCGCTACCGTGAATTCGCTAAAGCCCGCGTTTGAAACAATCTCCAAAGCCGGTTCCTGACCAGCCGTCTCGGTACGCATAAAATCGTGGTTTGTCACTGCGTAGTCATAGCGCCAGGTTTTTTTACCAAGATCGGTGACCTTGACCATTACGCGGGCAACACCCTCCTCGGTATTGACCAGCGTACTGCCGGTACCCGGTGCCGGGTTCAGGGGATCGACCCAGAAATCGACAAAGGCACCTTGCTCCAGGCTGGAGATGGTCGGAAAACCCCAGCCCGCGCCACTCCAGCTGGGGTTGACTTCCCGCCAACCCATGGTGTTGAAAATGTTGACATCGTCGCGCACCACGTACCAGCCTTCCATAAAGTAGCGCGCACCCGGGTTGGAACCATCGGCCAGATCCGCTTCCAGCACCCGCATCCGATTTTGGAAGCCATCGCTGCTGAAGCCTTCCTGCTGGCCGTCGCAGTCTGGATCAAAAAACGAATTACAGCGTCCCCATTGACCGGTGACGGGGATGATTTCATCTCTGGGACCGAGAAACGTCGATGAATCATTGGTGCTCGCGCCGTAGGTATCCGTGCATCCGAGCCATAAAATATTGCCGCCGCTGCACGGGCAATCGGTATTGACCGTAAAGAAAGCGTGTTTCAGACCCGAGGCTCCGATCTGCTCCAGCCGTCCCTGCTCGTCGATCCGGTACAAATTCCAGACCAGAAAAGGGTGCTGGTCGTTCCCGTAAGGATCGGTCGGCGCCGTGAACTGCCGCCACCATGGCACGTCGGCGGTGCCGACATTTTCCAGTTTGGCATCCGGTGCGATCACCACCGGGCCTCCAGACTGGCCGTTGCAATTCTGACAACGCATTTGCTGGACGCCGCTCCCCACAGCCGATCCCATACCAATAAAAGCCACGTCGGCGTCGAACCCGACCGTTGTCGGCCAATTGGGCGTCGCACACTGGCCAGCCAGTCCAGGATCTTCAACCGCGCGGGTGACTACATCGGCCCTGAATCCGACCGTACCGATGACCCTGCCCTCGGCTTCCGGATATCCGAGAAACTCGGCAAATCGCTGATTAACCGTAAGGTTAAGGTAACGCACTTCGAGCGCGCTGGCCTGTTGCATGAATTGGAAATGGCCGTGATCGAGTATCGCCCATGCCCGACCGTTACGGTCCAGCAACTCAAAATATTCAGGATGGTCGGGATGCGGGCGAATCTGAAAATCGACCAAATCCAGCTCCCGGCCTTGATGTCGAAGAATCAAGCCCCCGTGATAGTGCAGATAGCCGCTGGTAAATGCCTCGATCGATTGATTGGGAGCCCGCAGACCAATACTTTGAATGGTCAAACCCTCAAATGAAAGCTCACGATACATCAACGGCGTTTTAGGGGCCACGTCTGTGAGTGCGTTCACAACCTCAATTTCAAGCCCGAAAGGCGCGATCGCACCCTGGTTGATGGAGATTTGGATTTGGCCACCAGCGACGCGCCACTCGTTTGCGGTCGGCTTCTGCTCAGCAAACAAGGACGTTGTGACAAGCACTAAAACTGCAATCGATACATTACGCATTTGCCGCACCAAATTCTTAAAAAGTTCTAAAAGTATACCCACTCGCAGGTGCCTGGTTTCGATCGATCGTTTTGGAACCCGCCGGATGTAATGCGCGGTCCAGAAGCTTGTCAGACCGGCTTTTTCACCACCCCACCGACTGCGATACCGCCAGGCCGCGCGTCCAGGGCGTTTTGCTCGGTCGAGCATCCTGAACGAACAGGCAAGTACGCTTCCGGGCTCAGGAACCACAGAAGTCGTGCCTGACGAACACAGAAACCATTCAAATTCAACACCCTGTGTAATCCAAGGAGCGCGTTTTAGCGATCGCTGAGTGCCGTAAATGATCAGGACGCCTGTCACTTCCTCGATACAACGCCAACGATCATGGATCGTTGACATCCGGGAGTTTGCGCGGTGATCCGATTCTGATGCGCTGCCTCTGTCGGCGCGGGCGTTGTCGGTCATAATTCCAGGCGTGACTTTATTTGCCCAATTTCTAGCGACACTTGGCCACTCGGCGAGAAATCTGCTGCCGATCGTCATCGTGGTTGCAATCTTCCAGGCGTTTGTGCTCAGCCAGGTTCCCGACGGGCTGGCCTCGATGGTCTGGGGGCTGGTGATCGTGGTGTTCGGCGTCGCTCTGTTTCTGCAGGGGCTGGAGATGGGCATCTTCCCGATCGGCAAGAGCCTGTCGGACGATTTTGCCGCGAAAGGTTCGCTGCCGTGGCTGCTGGTATTCGGATTTTGCATGGGCTTTTCGACCGTGATCGCCGAACCGGCGCTGATCGCGGTCGCCCACCAGGCGGTGCCGCTGATCGCCGCGCTGGGACTGGGGCTGGCTGCGGCCATCCGCGGACGCAACCCGCTGATCGATGGCTTCGGCCTGGTGGCGCTGGCGGTGATGGTACCGATGATCACGGTCCAGCTCTACGGCATTCTGGTATTTTCAGGGACCGAAAACGCGGCCGCCGGGATCACGAGCCTCGCGCCGCCGGCCGACGAAAAAGCACTGCCCGGGAGCGCCAGCACGCTGCTGGGGGACCTGCTGAAGATGGTCCGGGATGTGCTACCGATTATTGTCGTGATCTTGTTCTTTCAGTTCGCCGTCATCCGAAAGCGCGTCCCCCACCCAGGCCGAGTGCTGTTCGGCTTCGTGCTGGTCATCATCGGGCTTTACGCGTTTGTCGTCGGGCTCAAGCTCGGCCTGTTCCCGATCGGTGAAAGCATGGCCGAGCAGTTAATTGCCAACGATCGGATCCTGTTCATTTACCTGTTCGCGTTCGCCATTGGATTTGCCACGACCATGGCCGAGCCGGCCCTGATCGCCATTGGCGAGCAGGCACAGAAGGCGGCCAAGGGCAAGATCGACGGCAATACCATTCGCCTGGTGGTCGCATTCGGTGTGGCCGTAGGCATCCTGATCGGCGTGCACCGGATCATCGCGGGCGATTCGATCCATATTTACATTATCGGCGGGTATGCGCTGGTGATCGCGCTGACGACGCTGGCGCCGCGCTACATCGTGCCGCTTGCATTCGACCTGGGCGGCACGCCAAAAAGACCTTCTTTGGTCTGACCTACGAGGGTGCACAGTCGGTTTTGCTGCTAGTGCTGGAGCGTCACCTTTCTCTGCAAATTCTGAAAAAGATCACGCGCGAACTTGATTTGGAAAACGACAACCGGGGAATTGCGTTTACAATGCCGCTGGAGCACCTGGGGGGCGTCAACCAGCGGGACATCATCGAGTTCTCGAAAAACCTGGAAGACGAAATCTGAGGAACCAAGCATGAGCAGAAGTCAGGAAAAACAGATTGTCGAAGACATGATGGTCGCCGACGTCGTCACAATTTCGCCCATGGCCAAATTACGCGAGGCGATGGAGGCCATGCGCGACCATAAGATCAAGTCGCTGGTGGTCGACCGGCGATCCGAATCTGACGCATGGGGCATACTGACCTACACCATGCTGCTTCGCACCATCGTCCACGAGGAAGGTGACATCGATCTGATCAACGTCTACGACATCGCGGCCAAGCCAGCGCTCAGCGTCCCGCGCCAGCTCGATGTTCGCCAAGCCGTGTCGTTGATGCTTAAAATCGGCGTCAAGCGACTGATCGTAACCAACAACAACGAGCTCGAGGGCATTCTGACGATGAATGACATCATCGGCACGATCATCGACAAGCTGGACGACTAGTGGGCCATGCGGTTAATTAGGTAACACTCAGAGCCACTGTGCCGGTGCGAATCAAGGCGCGTTTCGCAGGGAATGGCCGCTCCCTTGCCAAGAAATGAAACGCCGAGTCGCGCCGGCACAGTGGCTCCCCTTGTTTATTGACTGCAGGGGCCGCCGCACAAGCGCCGTGGGCTGCGTTGCACTCGCTTGAATTGGCTCGGGCCCGTCCTGCGCTTGCGCGCCTTGCCCACAACGCTTGTGCGACGGCTGAGTGTTACCTAATTAGCCGCATGGCCCACTAGCCTGCACGAACACAAAACCCCAACCCTGCAACCATTTTTGGAGCTGAAAGCCCGACGAGGAACAGCATCATGCCGACGCTGCGGGCAAACACATCGCGCAGCAAGGTGTTAATCGGCCAACCACACAGCCAAGCAGAGGATGCGACCGGCTCCTGGCGGCAATCCCGATCGGTTAGCGCGCCAGCGCCTTGCGGCCGGCGTATGTAGCGGCGTTGCCGAGACGCTCGTGGATGCGCAGCAGCTGGTTGTACTTGGCCACCCGGTCCGAGCGACAAAGCGATCCGGTCTTGATCTGCCCGGCATTGGTGGCCACGGCCAGATCAGCGATGGTCACATCCTCGGTCTCGCCCGAGCGGTGCGAGATGATCGTGCCGAATCCGGCGCTACGCGCCATGTCGATCGCCTGGATGGTTTCGGTCAGGGTGCCGATTTGGTTGGGTTTGATCAAAATGGCGTTCCCGATGCCTTCGTTGATACCGCGTTTCAGAATGGCGGTATTGGTCACGAACAGGTCGTCGCCGACCAGTTGCAGCGCACCGCCGAGAGCGTCGCTCAGCAGCTTCCAGCCCGCCCAGTCGTCCTCGCCCATGGCGTCCTCGATCGAGAAGATCGGGAAGCGGCTGACCAGGCCCGAAAGATATTCGACAAATTCGGCGCGGTCAAAGGCCCGGCCTTCTGAATCCAGCGTGTAATGGCCATCGCTGCAAAATTCGCTGGATGCGACGTCGAGCGCCAGCGCAATCTGCTCTCCGGGCTTGTAACCGGCCTCGACGATCGCCGTCATCAGCAGTTCGAGCGCGGCTTCATTGGAGTTGAGGTCTGGGGCAAAACCGCCTTCATCGCCGACCGCGGTGCTCAGGCCATGCGCCTTGAGGGTGGCCTTTAAGGCGTGAAAGATTTCAACACCGGCCTGCAGGGCCGAGCGGAAATCCGGCAGGCCGACCGGCATGATCATGAATTCCTGGATATCGACCCGGTTGTCGGCGTGCGCGCCGCCGTTGAGGATATTCATCATGGGCACCGGCAGACTGGGTGTCTGGCCGGACGATTCGAGCAGATACTCATAAAGCCACAGATCACGCGCATGGGCGGCCGCGTGGGCTGCGGCAAGCGATGCACCGAGCAGCGCGTTGGCTCCGAGCCGGGCCTTGTTTTCGCTGCCGTCGAGCTCGATCAGGCGGGCATCCAGACCGGCCTGGTCGGCCACATCAAAGCCGGCCAGCGCGTTCGAAATTTCGCCGTTAACGTTGGCGACCGCCTTGAGCACGCCTTTTCCACCATAGCGCGCATCGTCGCCGTCGCGCAATTCAACCGCTTCGCGCACACCGGTCGATGCTCCGGAAGGCACCGCCGCGCGGCCCGATACGCCGTTTTCCAGGAAAACCTCGGCCTCGAGTGTCGGATTGCCACGTGAATCGAGGATTTCCCGGGCATGGATATTTTTGATCTTCATTCGTCGTCCAGAGTTTGAAAAGCTTTTTGTCCACAGATTCCACAGATGGACACAGATTAACAATCGTGAAGAAATGAAAAACAAACGAGTCGTAACGGCAAGACCAGCACGAAAAGACTTTGATCTTTTAGCGTTCTAACCGATCTACTTGTTTTTCATCTGTGTCTATCTGTGTAATCTGTGGACCGCCCCGGTTTTTTCACGGCCCGGTCGATCGCCACAAGCGTTTCCAGCAGGCCTTCCATTTCCGAGAGGCGCATTGAGTTTGGCCCGTCGCACAGTGCTTTTTCCGGCTCGGGGTGGGTTTCGGTGAAGATTCCGGCCACACCAACCGCGACCGCAGCACGGGCCAGCACCGGGATGAACTCGCGCGCACCCCCCGAGCTGTCTCCCTGGCCACCGGGCAACTGCACCGAGTGGGTCGCATCAAACACCACCGGACAGCCGGTCTCGCGCAGGATTGCCAGCGAGCGCATGTCGGCGACCAGGTTGTTATAGCCGAACGAGAAGCCGCGCTCGCACAC
>JAIVHD010000429.1 GCA_020201235.1 Lysobacteraceae bacterium | reverse complement strand
TCCTTGAGCAGGCTGATGCCGTCGCAGTCCGGCATCCAGACGTCGAGCAGCACGAGGTCCGGCCGCGCCTTATCGAAGGTTTCGCGCGCCTCGGCGGCGTTTCCGGCCAGCAACGGCGAAAACCCCTCTTCGGCCAGGATTTCGCCGATCAGCTCGCGAATGTCGGGTTCGTCGTCAACAATCAGGATGGTTTGAGCCATGATGAACAGCGGTCACGTCAGGTTTCGAAGAATACCGCATTGCTTCGGCTTGAATGGATTTCCAGGGGTAAAAGAAGCCGCACCAGCGCGCCGCCAGAGGCTCGGTTCTCAGCCTCGATGCGGCCGCCCATCCGGTCGACGATGCGGCCGACGATGGCCAGCCCCAGGCCGGTTCCGCGCGTTTTCGTGGTGGCGTAGGGCTCGAAGGCGCGGGGCAGAATCGCGGCGCTGAAACCGGGGCCGTCGTCGCTGATCTCGATGCAGATCCAGTCGATCGCATCGCCGCGGCGCTGGCGTGATCGAATGGTCAGCGCGGGCCTGCCTTGAGGATGGGCCTCGCGCGCGTTCTGGATCAGGTTGTTGAGAATCTGCTGGAATTGCCCGGGATCGCCAAGTGCCTGGCGGTCGCCGTGGTCGAGCACCACGTCGAAGGTGATGCCGCTGTCGCCGGCGCTCCACAGTTCGACCGTGTCGGCGACCAGGTCGTCGATCTCGAGCGGTTCCCGTCGGCTTTTGCCCGGACGTGCATAGTCGCCAAAGGCATCGACCAGCCGGTGCAGGGCATCCACCTGGTTGATGATGGTGCGCGTGGCGCGATCAAGCAGCTCGGCATCATCGGTATCGAGCCGGCCGGCCAGACGCATCCGCAGCCGCTCGGCCGCCAGCCGGATGGGTGTCAGCGGGTTTTTGACTTCGTGCGCCAGGCGCTGCGCCAGTTCAGCCCAGGCCGCCTGGCGCTGGGCCTGGTCGAGCATCGTCACATCGTCAAAAACCACGACATGACCGCGGTGGCCGCCGGCGCTGTCGCCGGGCAGGGTCGATCCGCGACACACCAGCGCCAGCGTTTGGTCGGCGCGTTCGAGCTTGATTTCCTGGCGCCACGCATCGCCGCCGCCCGTGATGCGCCGCTCAATGGCTTCGAACAGGCTGTTGAGTTCCGGCAGCCGGCTTCTCAGCTGGTCCAGGTCGTGACCCTGACAGGTGCTCAAATCGACACCGAGAATCTCGGAGGCCGATCGATTGGCGGCGCTCAGCCGAAGTCGGCCGTCAAGGGCGATGACGCCGGCCGACAGCCTGCCAAGTACGGTCTGCAGATAATCGGTTTGCGACTCCAGCTGCTGCTGGATCCGGTTGAGTTCCCGGGCCATGCTATTAAACGATTCGACCAGGAAGCCGAGCTCGTCGCGGCTGGATACCTGCAGCGTTTCCGGGAATTCGCCCTCGCGCATCAACTCGGTCGCCTCGGCCAGTTCGCGAATTGGCCGGACCAGTCGGCTGGCGGCGTTGAATGCGGCCAGGATGGCCAACAAGGCCGTGATGCCCAGCACCAGCGACAGGATCAGAACGAAGCTCTGCTGCAGGCGCTGGCGCAAAAACGAGATGTTTTCGTAGCGAAAGTAAGCCTGCTCGATGCGCGCGGCGAGTTCGGAAAAAGGAGTCGGCAGTGGGAAGATTCCTTGCAGGATGTACCCCGCCCGGGGGTCGGCCCGCAG
>JAIVHD010000428.1 GCA_020201235.1 Lysobacteraceae bacterium | reverse complement strand
ATTCAACACGGTCTGGCCGTCATCCAGCGGGAATTCGATGCGACGACTGAACCGGCTCGGCACTGTGTGAACAATCGGATCGTCGAAAGGCAAAAAATCCCGGCCGGTGAAATGGCCGGACAGGACGATGTCGCGTCGATAAAAGCCGGTCAGCATGGACTCGATCAATTCGGGGACGGTCAGCACCGCAGCCAGCCAATGCGCGACCTCGCCGCTGACCAGGATGGGCGTCATATAGAGCAAGGCGGGTTGGCCGAGGTGCAAACGCACCCGCTCCAGCGGGATCGCCACCATCTCCAACCCGGCACTGCTTTTGGCATTTTCAAGTCGCTCGAAGGCCTGCCGGCCAAGCGGAAACAACGCGCCCTCAGCGAGCTCCAGTAGCCCCCCTCCCTCGAGCCAGCGAATTCGGTAATCGGCGTCGAGCACCGCCAGCAGAGAATAAAAGCTGTAATCCTTGATCAGTTGTGAGGCGTCCTCCGACCAAGCCACCCGGTCGAATGGACCGTCCAGCGCCAGCCGCATGGCCATCCGGCCCTGCGTGGCCATCTGCGCATTGGCGTTGGCCAGCAGATCGGCTTCGATGTGGGTGATGATTGAATCGAAATATCGACGGACTTGTAGGTCTTCGGCTTGCTGCAGCGATCGACTGAGCAGGACTGCCGTGCCCACCAGCACGACCAGCAAGCCGGCCGCAACCAGCCACGAAGACCAGGTGATGCCGGGCGTTGCAGACGATCGCTTGATTGTCATCCTTATCCGCGCGCACGCCCGACCGGCACCGCGAGATGCCGGTAAAGCCAGCTGGACGGGCGCAATACGCTGTGGTGGTTACTGCAAATCGGCCAGATCGGCGGCCATGCAATCCGGCCCTTGATTTGGCCCGAATCGGTCGTGCACCGCCGGTGCAACGTCACTGCAAATGCCGTGTCGGACGCTGTCACTCGAAGTACCTCGGGTTGATCGCGGAAGATTGCCTTGCAGCATACCCCAGCAACTCGCCCACTGCCTGGCCCCGTCGTGCCCAGCCCGGATTAGGGGGCATGCAGGCGAGCCGGTCCTCGCCCCGGCGAAAATGAGCGACGGCGGTCTCGTTGGGCTGTATGCTGGCTTGCGATTTGTCTCCGGCAATTGCCGCGAAGGTACACTAGCCGTTTTCGCCATGCCCGGTTGCCGGATATAAAACCATGACGATCAATCGGACGATCAGAGCAGTCGCGGCGGGTATTGTGGTTGGAATTGTCTTCCAGGAGAGTTTCTGGATGGCGCTGAACACCATTGACCCTTGGTCCCGCCTGAACACCCGGCTGGCCGCCGAAGGCGATCTGGCAGCCGTCATGGTGCCGGCCATGTTGGCCTGGGCGCTGGGTGGCTTTGGCGGTGGGTTGATGTCGACGCTGATGGCGGCCAGGCGCGCTCACGGCATGGCCACCGGCATCGCGCTTTCGCTCTCGGCGCTGTTGCTGATTCATCTGGCCGACCCGGACCCCGGTATTCTTCGACTAATGGCGCTGGCACCGGCTGCCGCTGCGTTGCCGGCAACCTGGTTGGGGGCGGCCTGCCTCCCGAAAGAAAAGCATCGAAAACAACTGCCCGGCCGCCTGTTCGCAACCGCTGGCGTGCATCCGCACCTGGCCGCCGACTTCAACGACGATGCTGTAACGCAATTGACCGAAATGCACGACCAGGCTTGCGTTGTCGCGGTTGGCGAATGCGGCCTCGATTATTTTCGCGATCTTGCCCCCAGGCGCGCCCAGCAGCGTGCATTCGAACAGCAACTGGCACTGGCCGAGCGCTGCCGAAAGCCCGTGTTTTTGCACCAGCGCGACGCCCACGCGGATTTCCACGCGATTCTCAGTGATTTTCGCGACCGGCTCGGATCGGTCGTGGTGCACTGCTTTACCGACACCCGCCGTGCTCTGTACGACTATCTGGACCTGGACTGCCACATTGGTATTACCGGCTGGGTTTGCGACGAACGACGCGGACTGGAATTAAAAGACACGGTAGCTGAAATCCCCAATGACCGGCTGATGCTGGAAACCGACGCGCCCTATCTCAAGCCGCGCAACCTCACGCCGAAGGCGCGCACGCATCGAAACGAGCCGAAGTGGTTGCCGTGGATCGGTGGCACGGTTGCCGCGATAAAAAACGTTAGCCCGGCTGAGCTGGCGGCGCGCACGAGCGCCACTGCGCGAACCTTCTTTGGCATCGAAGGCTTTCCAGGTTCGTCCGCATAACCGGCGACGAACGCCGCCCGACGTCTTCGGAAACACGCAACCTTCGCCTTTAATCCCACCCCGCCCAGAGCGTGGCTGAATCGACAGATTAAGGCGCGTTTCGCAGCCAATCGTTACTTGATCGGCCGTCCGCCGGATGAATCACGCTGCGGCGACCCCTCGGGCATTGCATCCGCGAGGCTTCGCCCGACCTTCAAACGCCCCCGGTTAAGGCCCGCGTCAGTAGGTCAGTGTCAAATCCGACAGGCTTGCAGTCAACGCACGCAGACGCTTGCGCTGCATCTTGAGGCGGTATTCCAGTTCTCGAAGCGAGGTATGCAGCTCGGTTCGGTACCAGCGGTCACGCAAGGCATCGGTGCCGGCTTCGACTTTGCGCATCTGGATGGCCTGCCATTGACCGATGGTCTCGCGAAACTGCTGCAGTTCGCGGTCGAATAACTCACGCCAGCTCCCCTGCGCCTGGGCTTTGTCGGCGCGCTGTTTGAGCCGGTTGAACTCGACATTCAGCCGGGCTCGCTGGATTCGGAACGCCTGTGTTTTTTTGCGCTGATAGGCCAGGCCGGTCCACGCCAGGGTGTTGATCAGCCATTTCGACGGATCGTACTGCCACCAGCGAATACCGTTGCGGTAATCGGCCTGGAACGCATGGTGGTAGTTATGGTACCCCTCGCCCCATGTCAACAGCGCGATAAGGCCATTGTCGACCGCGCTGTTCTCTTCGCAGTAGTGTTTGTGCTGCCACATCACGATCGGGTCGCGTTCGAGGTCGGGCACCTGCGAGAAATCGACCTCACTGGTTGGCCAGGAGCGCAGCATCCAGCCGATGTGGGCGTGCCAGAAGCCGGTTTTAATCGAGTGCGGATCGCGCTCGACATCATCGACATGGCGATGGTGGACGCGGTGCCGGGCAGCCCAGATGTAAATGCTGTTCTGCAAGGCCATTCCGCCGAAAATTGCCAGCAGCAGACGCACCGGCCAGCGCGCCTTGAAGGTTTGGTGCGACCACAAACGGTGGTAACCGGTGGTGATGCTCATGCCGTTGAGCATCAGCAGGACCAACGCCACGACCCAGGCCGCTGTGCTGTAGCCCTGAAAGTAGCCCCAAAGCGGTATGACAGTGACTGCGACAAGGTTGACCAGCCCAAAAAAGATTGCACTTGGCCAGATGATTTGGGGTTTGTTGCTGCTGCTCATGGCGCTCGCTCGTGGAAAATAGCCCCTACGGTGGACTCGCGCCAAAACCGAAGGTTCAATAACCCCCGGTTTGCGGTCGCGATCTTTGAACCCGATCATCGCTAACGCGTGGTTGCGACGCTGATATTGGAGATGCCGATCAAATTGGCGGCATCGAGCACGATGACCAGCGAGTTGGTGTCGGCATCCGGGTGTGATGCGACGATCAGCGGCGCTTTCGGCTTCTGCGCACGCTCGCGCTCCAGGTTGGCGCGCACGGCCCGGTCGTCGGTCGGACGTTTGTTGATCATGATCTGACTGGTGGAATTGATTTCGACCAGAATCTGGCCGACGTCTTCCTGCGTCGGTGGGTTATCGGCCTGCTGGGGCCGCGAAATATCGAGCCCTTTCTCGCGTACGAAGGAGGTGGTGACGATAAAAAAGATCAACATGATAAAGACGATGTCGAGCATTGGCGTGATGTTGATTTCGGCTTCGTCGACCGGTCGTTGGCGTTTGCGCATAATCGGGTTCTGATCGATTGATAAACAGGGATGGTAGAGAATACCGCAGCCTGAGGCCCAGCGCCAGCTTTCGGTCCGGATTATTAACGTTCGGGCGAGTGAATGCAGTCGCCGGGCGGCGCCCGGGTTTCCGGCACGACCGAGCGAAAACGCCGCGGACGCGGGGCGAGGCGGTTCC
>JAIVHD010000030.1 GCA_020201235.1 Lysobacteraceae bacterium | reverse complement strand
GGGCAGTGGCCTCGTCGCCGACGATGACCCAGCCGAAATTCGACGACGGTTGATTGACCCATTCCTGCACATCGGCAACCAGATCGGTGCCGGAGTCGAACCTGAACGAGCCGGTCGCGCCGTTGATCGCGACGGTGGCCGAGGGGGCTGGCTCGAAATCGCCACCCGGACTGGTCCAGAAATCATTGTCGTAGAACCGATGCAGCCAGGTCCCGTCACCCGGCTGGGCCGGAGCTCCGCCGCCACCGGCACCTGGGGCAAAGGACCCGGACTCGCCCCAGTCGCTCTGCATGCGGTGCAGTGCGGCATCGAATGCAAGCGCACCGGGGGGTACCATATCGACGTTAATCGAGAGACTTGCCTGCTGGATTGATGAACCCGGCGGAATCGATGTCAAGTCGAAACGGACCAGCGCACGGCGCAGCACCATGTTCGCATTCGGGCCTGTGCGCCCAAAAAACAGGCCGGGTCCCGAGCCATTGCTCAAATCTCCTTCTACCCTTTCGTACAGGGTGTTGTCGCGGTCGGGCAACAATGCGACTGAATCGGCCAGCACGACTGAACCCGTGCAAGCGACGGCCAATAAGAAAGCCGGGGCGACGGCCCTCAAAAGAACAGAATATCCATTCATGTGATAGGAGTCCCGAATAAGACCGCAAGTCTTCGATATTGCTCGAAAACATTTCGATCGCGTCTTGCGCGCTTCATGAAATGTGGTTACTGTAGCGGCAACATTAGCACGGATCAACCGGTGGAGCCGGCGTTTGATGAGTCGGTAGGGCCGCTGTAGGGGCAGTAAATCGGCGGATCCGCACGATGAAAAAAAAGGGGGATTGCAAGGCATCGACATTCACCCGGAATGACGATCCAGTGAAATTAGCACCTTCAGACAACACAGTGGACCCGAATATGAAAAAGCTAAAAGAATCGGATCGTCGCCGCTTTTTGCGAGCATCGACGTTTGCCGGCCTTGGCGCCTCGGGCTTGACGCTGCTACCCGCGGCCAATGCAGACGCCATGTCTGCCGCGCCACGCGCGGCCGCCGCGCTTTGGCCGGCGCGCACAGCCAAGGCGACCGGTGCTCAGGCACTGCCGCCGCCAGCCTTCCGGGTATTCCAGAAACTGGCCTTCGGTCCCCGACCGGACAATCCTGCAAATCCCGTCGGCCAGGGCGATCTCGACTATTTCGCCAGCCTCGGGGCCAGCGATGAGCAGCGACTGGACAATTGGCTTGGCGAGCAAATCGCAGGCGGCGTTAACGGCGCATTCGACGATCCGGAAGTAGAAGCTCGTACATTCCAGAACCCAGCCTATCAGACGTTGAACAAATCTCTCACTGAGTTGTGGCTGGGGCACCACCGTTTCGAGGGCCAGGACAGCTTTCGGGTTCGGCGGCGACCGTATGAAGAAACCAAGCTTCTGATGATTACACGAATGGTTCACTCGCGCTGGCAGCTGCGCGAGGTACTGGCCGACTTTTGGCATAACCACTTCAATGTCGACGGCAGTGAGAACGCGGTGACAAGCGTTCTGGTCCAATATGATCGAGACGTGATTCGTCCGCACATATTCGGCAACTTCCGTCTGATGCTTGCCGACGCGGTCAAGAGCACGGCCATGCTGTACTACCTGGACAATCGCCAGAACGCAACGCCGAACCCGAACGAGAACTATGCCCGCGAATTGCTCGAACTGCATACCCTGGGCGCGGTCGAGAACTACTTTGGCTTCACACCTTCAGATCAGGTGCCGCTGAACAGTGACGGTCAGCCCAAAGGCTATGTCGAGGCCGATGTCCTGGAAATGGCACGTTTGCTGACCGGATTCGGTGTCGCCGATGGCTCGGCCAATGCGGCCGACACCGGCGAATTCCTGTTCCGGGACGCCAGGCACGACTTTGGCGGCAAGACCGTGGTCGGCCTGGATGTTGCCGGGAGCGGAGAGTCCGAGCTCGATGTCATGCTCGACTACCTGGCCGCCCACCGCGGAACCGCCGAGTTCATCTGCTGGAAGCTGGTCGTGCGCTTAATCGGTGAGGATTTTTCGGCCTCCGATCCCCTGGTGCAGCAAGCCGCTGATCTTTTTCAGGCCACCTGGCAGGCCCCGAATCAACTCGAACAGGTCTACCGTGCGCTGATCCTGTCGGAAACCTTCATTTCGACCTGGGGCAGCAAGGCCAAGCGACCAATCGAAATCATCGGCTCAGCGCTGCGTGCGGCAAATGTCGACTTTGTATTCGAAATGACTTCAACTGCAAACAACGCGGGTACATTCGGTTACATGTCGGACATCGAACGGGCCGGCCAACTGCCGTTTTCGTATGAACCTCCTACCGGTTACCCGGAAGATCGGGCCATCTGGCAGGGAACCGGCCCACTAATCATGTCATGGCGAGCGATCACCCGCATGTTGCGCGATACCGATTCGATCGCGACCGATCAGTTTGCCAACCTGGCGGCCACGACCAACGCATCCGGGGTCGCGCTTACGCCCAACCTGCTGGTCGACTACTGGTCCAACCGCATCCTTGGCACCGATTTCAGTCTCGCGGTCGGCAAGCGCGATGCGATCGTGGCATTCGTTCAGACCCATGGAAACGCCCCGGACCCGAACACGGCGCTCGATCTCGATTCGGGTAACACCTCGAACGACAGCGAATACCAGCGCGTGATACGCGGCCTGGTTTTGCTGCTGGTTCTGCTGCCCGAACTGATGGTTCGATAGGAGATTGCAATATGTTCAAGACAAGACGTCGAGAGTTTCTGGCCACCGCCGGATCAGCCGCACTGGCATCAATAGCGCCGGGGATTTCATTTGCGACCGGCCGCGGCGCGTTCAACGAAGAAATCCTGATCTATGTTTTTTTGCGCGGTGGCATTGATGGCCTGAGCCTGTACGCGCCCGGCAGCGGCCATCCGGATCGCGGTTTTTACGAATCCCTGCGCCCGAGCCAGAGCGTACGATTGCCGATCAGCGGAGCTGGAGCGATGCTGGATCTGACCGACGGGTTCGGCCTCAACAGTGCCGCCGCCCCGCTGCGCGAGCTGTGGAACGAGGGTGATCTTGGCATTGTCCATGCAACCGGCCTGCCGATCGTCAATCGCAGTCACTTCGAAGCCGAACGCTTTATCGAGCTCGGCACGCCTGGCGCCATAACCGGGGTCAACAACAACGCGACCATTCCCGGCACCCGACTGACCGGCGATGGCTGGTTGACCCGGCACCTGACCACGGCCGACAATCTGCCCCAACAGATGCTGATGCCGGTCGTGGTCACCGAAAATCAAGTGACACTGTCGCTGCTGCGCGAGCCGTCTGCCGTAACATTGCGCTCGCCTAACAGTTTCGACCTGAATGAAAGCCAGCTTGAGGAGCCGATCGAAGAAAGTCTCAGCGCCATCTATGCCCAGGATTCGAGTACCGCGGGCATTGCCGGTGAGCAGGCGCTGAACGCGCTCGAACAGCTTGAACCGCTGTTCGGGGCGCAGAGCAATCAGGACTACAACACCAATGTCCTGAATGGTTTATATCCCACGCGAGACAACGGCAGCCTTCAAACCGTCAGCGACAAACTCATTACGTTGTCGCGACTGATCAAGGCCGACTTTGATTTGCGCATCGGCCAACTCGACGTCGGCGGCTGGGACGATCATGTCGACCAGGGCTCGATCCCGGAGGGCGTCAACGCGTCTTCGGGCCGCTTCTACAACCGCCTGGATGTCACCTCACGCGCATTTAATGCATTCTGGCAGGACATGGCCGGCCTGGCCGACGACCCGACCGACCGCAGGAACCACATTACCGTAATCTTCCACAGCGAATTCGGCCGGCGCGCGTTCAATAATAACGATGCCGGCACCGACCATGGGTCGGGAAACCCGATGCTGGTCCTCGGAGGCAACGTCAATGGCGGACGCTTTCACGGGCAGTGGCCCGGCATGGCACCCGATCAGTTGTTTCAGAACGCAGACATCCGAACCACCAACGATTTCCGTCGCATCCTCGGTGAAATCCTGATCCGGCGGCTGGGCAACCACCGGTTCGGACGCATCTTTCCGTTCTATTACAACCATCAGCCGCTGGGGGTGGTCGACGGCGTCGACCGCCTGCCCGATTACGGACCGGACGACGCGATCAGCAGCGAAGGCTTCGAATGATCGGGCCCGGGGAAACCCGGCCCGCCGGACCGACCTTCGGCCGACGACGCCGCAATCAGCGGATCAGCATCGCGTCGCCGTAACTGAAAAAGCGATAGCGCTGTTGGATCGCGTGCCGGTAAGCCGCCATGATGGTATCGCGGCCAGCGAAGGCCGATACCAGCATCATCAGGGTCGAGCCCGGCAGGTGAAAATTGGTGATCATCGCGTCGACCACGCGAAATTTGTAGCCCGGATAAATGAACAACCGGCTGTCGCCGGTGAACGGCACCAGCGTTCCGCTTTCGGCCGCAGTTTCGAGCGAGCGGACTGCGGTGGTGCCGACCGCGACCACGCGTCTGCCCGCGCGTTTCACGGCATTGACGCGATCGACCAGGTCTTGGTCGACACACAACCATTCCGGATGCATTTGATGCGCCTCGACCTGGTCGACACGAACCGGCTGAAACGTTCCTGCGCCGACATGCAGGGTACAGAACGCACGTCCGATGCCCTGCTCGTCGAGACGCTCGAACACCCCCTGGTCAAAGTGCAGGCCGGCCGTGGGGGCGGCAACCGCGCCGGGAATTTCCGCGTAAACGGTCTGATAGCGCTCGCGGTCGCCGGATTGTTCCGGGCGCTGAATGTAAGGCGGCAGCGGCATGTGGCCGACACGCTCCAGTAACCCCGACCAGTCATCGCCGGGGTCGACCAGGCGCAAGTGCCAAAACTCGTCTTTACGGCCTTCGACCAGAATTTTCGTGCCGGTGGTGAGTTCGAACATTACGCTGCCGGACGGTGGCTTGCGATTGGCACCGATCTGGGCCAGCGCCCGATGCCGGTCGAGCACGCGCTCGATCAGCAGCTCGGCCTTGCCGCCGGTCGCTTTTTCGGCATGCAGCCGCGCCGGAATCACGCGCGTATTATTGAAGACCAGCAAATCGCCCGGCTCAAAGAATTGTTCGAGCCGAGCGAAGCGTTCATCGACAAACTCCCGGCCGAAACGCTCTACGATCAGCAAGCGACTGGCACCGCGCTCGGCCAGCGGCTGCTGGGCAATCAGCTCCTCGGGCAAATCGAACTTGAAATCGGCAACATCCAACGGCTTTTGATTCCTTGCGGGTTCAGATTGAATAGTTTACCCCGCAGCGCGAAACGGGTCCGATGAACCAAATCAGGCGGCCGCTATTCGGCACCCGCCAACAAACACGAAAAATGCGCATGCAATCTGGCACCATGTCGGATGGCGCAAGCGCACACCATCATCCGACAGGTACCTGAACCGATGCAGACTGCCAGATTTCGCTCCCGATTCGCTTTTCCCTGCGACGCCGACGGGAACAGGAAGGTCTATTTCTGCGGCAACTCGCTGGGGCTGATGGCGGACGCTTCGCGCGATGCGGTGGAAAAGCAGATGCGCCGCTGGGCCGAGCTGGGCGTCGATGGCCACTTCCATGGCGACCCGGCCTGGCTCGGCTATCACCGAAGCGTGCGCGATGTGCTGGCCCGCCTGGCCGGTGCGCGCGAGTCCGAGGTTTGCGCAATGGGCGGGCTGACGGTCAACCTGCATTTGCTCATGACCGGTTTTTTCCGGCCCGCCGGAACGCGCAACAAGATTCTGATCGAGCGCGGCGCATTCCCGTCTGACCGTTACGCGGTGGTTTCGCAACTGCAACTACATGGACTGGACCCGCAGCATCACCTGGTCGAACTCGAAGCCGGGCCGGACGGTTTAATCGATGACCAGCGCGTGGTCAAAGCCATTGAAACTTATGCCGACGAGCTTGCGCTGGTACTCTGGCCCGGCGTTCAGTATGCAACCGGGCAGTTTTTCGATCTCGGCCAAATCTGTCGGGCGGCCCGCGCCTGCGCGGTCCCGATCGGACTCGACCTGGCGCACGCGATCGGCAATGTGGAGCTGCAGCTGCACGACTGGGAGGCCGATTTTGCCGCATGGTGCAGCTATAAATACCTAAATGCCGGGCCCGGGGCCGTGGCCGGAATCTTTGTTCACGACCGTCACGCCGATTTTGAAGGGCCCCGTCTGGCCGGCTGGTGGGGCCACGATGAAGCAAGCCGATTCCGGATGGGGCCCGATTTCGAACCCATCCGCGGCGCCGAAGGTTGGCAGATTTCAGGCGCGCCAATCCTGAATCTGGCAGCGCTGGCCGGCGCACTGGCGATTTATCGCGAGGCCGAAATCAACTCCCTGCAGGATTGTGCGCCCGATCTGACCGCCGTCCTGATTGATCGGATCCAGGCCCTGCCGGGCCGACCGCTCGGGCTGATCACGCCCGCTCAGCGCGAGCGCCGGGGTTGCCAGCTTTCGATTCGCGTCAAGGCCGGGCGCGATCGCGGGCGCGAATTATTCAACCAACTGCAGCACGCGGGCGTCATTGGAGACTGGCGCGAACCCGACATTATCCGCATTGCGCCGAATCCACTTTACAACTCGCTCGACGATGTCAACCGCTTCATGCAACGCCTGGAAAAGGCCCTGTCTTGAAGATCGACCGCCAAACGCTGGTCGCCTGGGCGATGACCCTGATGCTGATCGGTGCCAGCGCCATCGGCGCGTGGCTGGTCGTGGGCGACAACGGCGAAGGCTGGTTAAGCCTGCTGCATCGGCTCGAGGCGCTGAGCGCGCGCGAACCGCTGCTGACCGCGCTGATCTTCGCACTGA
>JAIVHD010000029.1 GCA_020201235.1 Lysobacteraceae bacterium | reverse complement strand
CTTTTTTACCGGAGCCACCCCCGAACTGGTTGCCGATGACCCCGCCGATGATCGCCCCGGCGATCGTGCCGGTCGCCGAACCCCCGCGCGTCTGCCGATAGCCGCGCTCCTGCCAGCACACTTCGTGCTCGACCGGCACCTGCTCGGTGACATAGAGAGGCTCGACGTCGACCACCGGCGCATACACGTAATGAATCGGTGACGATTGCGCCAACGCCATGGCGCTTGCCAGCAGCGAACCGCCGACCACCCATTTGCCAATCATTCTGCCTGCATCCATCGTTGTCTCCCAGGTCAAAATCTAGAGGAAAGCTTGACGTTGAATTTAACACGGGCTGGCTGAATCCCGTCTGAACGGCTTCGACCGGCGCGCATCGTCAATTGACGCCAATCAATTGTCGTCGCGCTCGAACTGGATTAGGATGGATGCAAATCTGCCTGTGGGATGCTGATCATGTCCAGTTCGCAAATTTCCAGAATTCGCAACCTCGCACTGCTCGGACATGCCGGTAGCGGCAAGACCCTGCTTGCCGAACAGCTGCTGGTCAAATCGGGGCTTAAGGGTGAGGCCGGAACAATCGAGCGCGGTGATACCCTGGCTGATTTCGATCCGCTGGAGAAACAATACCAGCACTCGCTTGACAGTGCCGTGATTCACTTTCCCGCCGGCAAGTGCCGGGTCCAGTTGATTGACACCGCCGGCGATCCGGATTTTCGCGGTCAGACGCTGTCGGCCATGAGCGCCGTGGAAACTGCGGCGATCATCGTCAACGCCGCCAACGGCATCGAAATGTCGACCCGGCGATTGATGCGACGGGCCCGCCAGCGCCGGCTTTGTCGAATGCTGATCATCAACCGGATCGATGCTGAGGATCTCGACCTCGAAGCGCTGCTGCGCGAAATCCGCGAAGAGTTCGGACCGGAGTGTCTGCCGGTGAACCTGCCGGCGGAAAATTTCAGCACCGTTCGCGACTGCTTTTTTCACACCGAAGGCGAGACCGACGTTTTCTCGCTGGCCGACGCCCATGAGGCCATCCACGACCAGGTCGTCGAGGTCGATGAAGGCCTGATGGCGAAATACCTCGACGGGGCGGAGATTTCGCGCGACGAATTGCACGACGCATTCGAAAAAGCGCTGCGCGAAGGGCATCTCGTACCGATCTGCTTCACATCGGCCCGGACCGGCGCTGGCTGCGGCGAACTGCTGAAGTTCATCGAACGCCTGCTGCCCGATCCAAGCGCAGGTAATGCGCCACGCTTCCGGGCCGGCAGCGAGGACCGGAAAGTACTGGCGACAGCCGATCCCGATGCGCACGTGCTCGCGCACGTTTTCAAGATCGTAAACGACCCCTATGCCGGCAAGCTGTCGATCTTCAGGATTTTCCAGGGTACGATCGAGCCGGGCCACCAGCTCTACATCAACGATTCGCGCAAGCCGGTCAAGATTGCTCATCTTTATCGATTGCAAGGCAGTGAGCACATCGATATCGATGTCGGCATCCCCGGCGATATCTGCGCGGTCGGCAAAATCGACGAAATCCACTACGATGACATCCTGCACGACAATCACGATGAAGACCACTATTACCTGAAGCCGATCGATTTTCCGAATCCGATGTTTGGCCTGGCAATCGAGCCGCGTACACGCGGTCAGGAGCAGAAACTGGCCAGCGCGCTCGAGCGAATCGCCGAAGAAGATCCCTGCTTTCGAATCGAGCACAATCAGGAGCTCAACGAAACCGTCATCCGCGGGCTCGGCGAGATGCATTTACGTATTTTGCTCGAGCGTATGCAGAAACGCTATGGCGCCGAAGTCGAGACCCGGCCCCCGCGGATCGCATACCGCGAAACCATCACACGCCAGGCCGAGGGTCATTGCCGGCACAAAAAGCAAACCGGCGGAGCCGGTCAGTTTGGTGAGGTTTTTCTCAGAGTCAAGCCGCTGGCGCGCGGCGAAGGCTTTCGATTTTCCAGCGAAGTGGTTGGCGGAGCGATCCCAACCAGCCTGATCCCGGCGGTGGAAAAAGGCGTGCGCCAAGTACTCGAGGAAGGCGCGCTGGCCGGGTTTCCGATGCAGGATCTGCAGGTCACCGTTTACGATGGCAAATACCACAGCGTCGACTCGAAAGAAGTCGCGTTTGTCATTGCCGGACGCAAGGCGCTTCTCGATGCCATCAAGCAGGCCGGGCCCCAATTACTCGAACCCATTGTCAACATCGACGTGACCGTCGCCGATTCGGTCATGGGCGACATTACCGGCCTGCTGGCCTCCAAGCGCGCCCGCATCCAGGGGACCGACAATCTGCGCGGCAGCTTCACGCAAATCAGTGCCGCCGTGCCGCTTTCGGCGCTCAGCGACTTCCCGACCGAGCTGAAAAGCATGACCGGTGGCGAGGGCCGATTCGTGGTCGAGCTTTCGCATTACGAAGCCGTCCCGGCCAATATTCAGCAGGAGCTGGCCGAACAGCATCGCGAACGAGGCCACAGTGACGCGCATTGAACGGGCCGACTCATGCCCGCGCGAAAACGACCGAAGTTCGCTTCATGCCGAACGGAGTCGCAGCAATGGCGATACCCTCTGGAATCTCTACGCTGCCCGGTATAGCAGCGTTTCCCCGGTCTGTACTCGCGTTGCCAGTCCTCACGTAGAGTGTAGCTACGCTGCGGGTGGCAACACGCCGTGCCGCCCCCGCAAACGCTGCTATTCCGGGCAGCGTAGCGGTCTCACGCCGGAAATTTATGCAACAGATGGGTTTAGTCAGGACGCTCTCCGCCCAGCTCCTCTAACGCCGCTCGGGCCGGGTCAAACTCGGGATCGAGTTCCAGCGCGCGCTCGAAGGCCCGGTATGCGGCAGTCGCCTGACCGGCCCGATGTTGCAACTGTCCGAGCCGCCACCATGCCTGCTGCGGCCCCGGATCATCAGGCCATAAATTCGCTTCCAGATACTGCGAAAGGGCTTCGACCCCGCGGTCGGTGCAGCAGCCCGTCTCGGCGCTGATACGGCCGAGCTTATACAGGGCCGGCGGAAAACCGGCGCGCTGCTGAAGCAGCTGCTCCAGCACGGCAACGGCCTGGTCATGACGACCGAGTTCGTGCAGTAGCGATGCGTGCAGCAATTGCCAGGCGGCCGGCGGCGAACCGGCATCATCGAGCGCTTGCTTCAGTCGCTGCAAAGCGCACTCCGGCTGTTTTTGTTCGGCCAGCCGATTCGCTTCGAAGACATGCAGCCAGCCGGGGCTCAATGGCTCAAGGCGCTGTTGCAATTCGTCGGCGCGCTGCCTGTTACCGCCGGCGATTCCCGGGGCACGACGGTGAAACGCATACGCGGCCTGCAAAGAAGGTACATGCCCAGGATCGAGTTCGATGGCCCGCTCGAGGTCTTGGCGCACTTTCCGGGCCAGGCGCAGCGACTTGAATTTACCCGCATCGTCAATCATCCGGGACTGGATACGCGCCCGGTCGACCAACAAATCCGGCCAATCGGGTTGTAACCGAATTGCCTGATCGATCAATTCCAGTGCCGTTACGCTGCGCTCCGGTGAACCATCGCGAACAGTTGCCCGGTCGTGCGAGGCCAACCAGGCGCGCAGCCGCAGAGTCCAGGCGCGCAGCTCATCACACTGCCGCTCCGGCACCGGAGTTTGCGATGCCAGCCATTTCTGCACCGGAGCCAGCGCGCGCTGTTCGAAGGCCTCGTCGAGATCGAAATACGGCGGCTCACCGAGGCACGACGGAGACCAGCCCGCAGCATCGGCCATAACGCTGGGGGCTGTAATGCAAACGAGCAGTACGGCTGGCAGGATCTTTCGATAGCTCACACACAATATCCATTCAAGCGTGGGAATGTACCCGGACCGGACGGCCATCTACCGCATTGCATCGATCGAAAGCATCTTGCCTGGGTTGAGGATGCCATGCGGATCGAAAGCACGTTTGATCGATCGCATCAAGTCGATTTCAGCTGCGGATTTGATCAGGCCCAGATAGTCGCGCTTGAGCAAGCCGACGCCATGTTCGGCCGACAGGCTGCCACGGTAGCGCCCGACGAGCTCGAAGACCGCCGGACTCAGCCGGTCACAGGCGCTGCGGAAGTCTTCGACCGACCAGTCCTCGGGCTTGAGTACATTCATATGCAGATTGCCGTCGCCGATGTGACCAAACCAAACCACCTCGAAATCCGGGTAGCGACTGTCGACCAGTTGTTCGAGCTCGCGCAAGAACTCCGGCACGGCCGAAATGCGCACCGATAAATCGTTCTTGTAGGGTGTACGTCCGGCAATCGATTCGCTGATCGCCTCGCGCCAGTGCCACATCTCGTCGGCCTGGGCCTGGCTCTGGCTGATCAGGCCATCAACAACATGGCCTTGTTCGGTCAGTTTTTCGAACACCGCCAGCGCATCCTCCTGGCATGATTCGCCAGGATCATCGAACTCGACCACGGCATAAAACGGTGCTTTTGATTCGAGCGGAAAGTCCAGATTGGCATGCCTGCTGACATGCCCGACGCTGGCCGTATCAAAAAACTCGAACGCCGAAAGGTCCAGACCCGTCCGCAAGGCCCGAAACGCGGGCATGATCGCATCGACGCTTGCGAATGCCAGCAGCAGCACCGAGCGCGGCGGCGGCGGCGTGGTCAGCCCGAAGGTCACCTCGGTGATCAGACCGAGCGTACCCTCGCTGCCGACCATCAAATGGCGCAGGTCGAGCCCGGCGTTGTTTTTGATCAGACCTCGATTGAGCTCAAGGATCTCGCCACTGCCGGTCACCACCGTCAAACCTCGAACCCAGTCGCGGGTCATACCGTATCGCAGCACGCGAATGCCGCCTGCATTGGTGGCCACCGAGCCTCCGGCCTGGCTCGAAGCGGCCGCGGCCCAGTCAACCGGATAATAAAGACCGGCATCGTCGGCCGCACGCTGGACCTCTCCGACCACGACACCGGCCTGCACGGTCATGGAGGGTTCTGTTTCATCCAGATTGATGGTTTCACGCATTTTTTCGAACGAAACGACAACCTCGCCGTTGCTGGCCACGGCACCTCCCGACAGGCCCGTTCGGCCTCCCGAAGGCACGAGTGCAGCGTTGTCCTGGCGCGCCCATGTAACCAGCTTGACAACATCATCGGTGCTGCGCGGAAACACCACCGCGCGCGGTCGGGGCTGCCAGAAGCGAGTCCAGTCGCAGCCGTAGTGAGCCAGCGATTTTTCGTCGGTCAAAGAGTCCAGATCCGGTAAATTGCTCATCGATCCTCATTTAAATTTGAATTAAAGGTTGAATACAGGCACGCCCAACTCGACTATTATTAATGAACCCTTGAGATCATTCTGCCCATGAATCAGCGAACCTATTCGCTCGCAAAAGACAAGATCAAGATCCTGCTGCTCGAAGGCATCCAGGAGAGTGCCGTCGATTGTTTTCATAAAGCCGGGTATTCCCAGGTTGAAACGGTGTCATCCGCGCTTGCCGCCGATGAACTGGCCGAACGCATCGCCGACGTGCATTTTCTCGGCATCCGTTCGCGTACAAAATTATCGGCACCCATACTGGAACATGCCCGGAAATTAACCGCAATTGGGTGCTTCTGCATCGGTACCGACCAGGTCGACCTCAAGGCCGCCCGTGCTCATGGCATTCCGGTATTCAACGCCCCATATGCTAACACCCGCTCGGTCGCCGAATTGGTCCTTGCCGAAATCGTGATGCTGATGCGAGGCATCCCGGCCAAGAACGCAGCGGCTCATCGCGGCGAATGGCTTAAAACCGCAAAAGGATCCTTTGAGGTGCGCGGCAAGACACTGGGCATTATCGGATACGGGCATATCGGTACACAGCTCGGCATTTTGGCCGAAGCCCTTGGAATGCGGGTTCTGTTCCACGACATCGTGCGTAAATTACCGCTCGGCAATGCCGAACCGGCCGCCGATCTGGAAACGCTGCTTGCAGCTTCCGATGTCGTCTCGTTGCATGTGCCCGACACCGAATCGACCCGCAACATGATCGGTGCCGCCGAACTAGCCGACTTAAAACCGGGCGCACACCTGATCAATGCATCCAGGGGCAAGGTGGTGTCGATTTCAGCGCTGGTCGAAGCGCTTGATAGCGGCCATGTCGGTGGTGCCGCAATTGATGTCTTTCCATCAGAACCGTCGTCCAAGGAAGAAGAATTCGTTTCCGGCTTGCGCGATTTCGACAATGTATTGCTCACACCGCACATCGGCGGCAGTACCTTTGAAGCGCAACAGAACATCGCCCTGGATGTTGCGACCAAATTGATTCTTTATTCCGACAACGGCTCGACCTCAGGTGCGGTCAACTTTCCGGAAGTCAACCTGCCCGACCACGCGACCGCCCGGCGGATTATGCACATCCACAAGAACGAACCGGGCGTTCTGCAAGCCATCAATATTGCATTCTCGAAAGCCGGCATCAACATCGCCGGCCAGTACTTACAAACCTTTTCCGACGTCGGCTACGTCGTCATGGACGTCGAGACCGACGACGCCGGGCCACTGTTGAAAAACCTGAAGAACATCCCGGCAACGATCCGTACCCGTTACCTGAGATGAAGTCAACCAAGCCATGAATTACGAAATCAAGCACAATCCCGACCAAAACCGTTTCGAATCCGGGGTCGATGGGCACCCGTGTGCGCTCGACTATCACCTCGAGGATTCGGTCATTGCCATGAATCGCGTCTACGTGCCGCCCCCGGTCGAAGGCCGCGGCATCGCGGGCGCAATCACGCGCCACGCGCTTGATTACAGCCGCGAGAAGGGCTGGAAGGTCATTCCTCGTTGCCCGTATGTCGACTCATGGATCAAACGCCATCCCGAGTACAGCGATCTTCTCGCCGACCGGTCGGGGGCTGATTAGGCCGGCCT
>JAIVHD010000250.1 GCA_020201235.1 Lysobacteraceae bacterium | reverse complement strand
CCCATGCCGGGCAACAGCAGAAGGGTTTGTTGCGGCGACCTGGGCGCGATATCGATCAGCTCGAAGCGGTGACCATCGCTGGTCTCGACTTCGACCACCGGTTCGGAATGCGGCACCGGCTATTGCACCAGCGACACGCCCAGCCCGAGGGTGGTCTGGCGATGGTTGTAATCGATCAGGGTTTCGCCGTAGCCGGTAAAGAGCTGCAGGTAGGCCTTCAGGTCGCCAAACAATGGGTAGTGCCAGTCCAGCTGCAGCGCGCCGCGTTTCTCGCTCGGAGCCCAGCGAGCCAGCAGCCGAACATCATGATTGTTTTTTCGCCATTTCAGGCGTACATCTCCTCGTCCGAGAAAATCCTCGATATCGGGGTTGTCGTCGTCACCGTCGACCTCGACCCGTAGCCACGGTCGGATGAACAACTGCCAGTCGCCGCGCTCGAAGCCAAAATCGGCGTAGAGCCGGTTCCAACTGCGGGAAAATGGCTGGCTGCGGCCATTGGATTGGTGTGAAAAGCCCAGGCTTACAAACTGCCAGCGCATGCCCGGCAGGTCGAGGCCGGTTCGCCAGGTCGAGAAGATTTCCGGCTCAAAATTATTTTCCCGAAACGGCGACGATTCGACGCCGTTATACGCCTGCCAATTGGATTGCTGGGTGTAGGCAAACCAGACATCACCGTTGTCAAAAATCGGGTCGTCGAGCAGCTTAGTCTTAAGACTGAGCTGAAATTTGGCCTCGATCGAGTCCAGATTCTCGGACACCGAGACGCTGCGATTTGAGGCCGGGGACGATGGGAAATTGTTTCTGCGGGTGGTGTATCGCACCGGCAAAGCATAAACCGACCGATAGGTTCTAACCCGCAGCAGGCCGCCATGTGTGGCGTCGTCCAGCTCCCAATCGCGCATCATGCGCGAGCGCTGAGTGGGGCTATCGGGGGCTTGCGCTGCGGTGGCATAGAGGCTGGAATCCGCATCCGAAGCGAATTCGGTTTCGGGCCTGGATCCGGACTCCGGAGAGGTGCCCTCGGCGACCGCGTGCGGGTCCTGGCTGCCGGTTACGGAAGCACCGGGAATCCGGTCGTAGCACAGCAGGCGGCGCTGCTGGTCTTCGAGCTTGCGGCAGGCATCGATCGCCTGGCGGGCATCGAATGCGGCTTGCTGGCCAGGTGCTGGCCGGGGTGCGACCGACAGTGCGAGGGCAACTGCCAGAAAAATCGGGGTTGAGGGTTTCATGATCCGGGTTCCGGCTGCGGCCACGCTGATTGCTCGCGTGGCCATGAGAGGGTTTAACCCGCCGTGTTCACCAGCCTGCCGATTGCGGCCTCGCCAGGCCCCGCGTCCAGGGCGTTTCGCTCGGTTTGGCATCGTCACCGCACCGGTCAGTGCGTTTCCGGTGTGCCCGGTCGCGAAACGCCCAGGCCACAGGACCGGTCGGCTCTTCGCGACGGCACAGTGGTGAAAAGGCGACTTTAGCCGTGAATTTTGCATCAAGCGATCCATCGGGTGTTGTTGACGACACAAATCGAAGTTTGCCATGTGGCTGTTCATTAGCAACCTGTCGGACTTAACCGATCGTCGCTGAGGGAAAGACCGCGGCCAGGGCGTTTCGTGAGCGAGCGAAACGCTGCAGACGCGGGGCATGTAGGGGCCACCGTTGGTGGGGTGGTGACTCAGGCCGGCCAAGCGGTAGAAATGCTGCCGATTCGGGCGGCCATGAGCGTCGCGGGACGGGTCATAAGCGATTCGAGTCGATCCTGAAGTGGTGGGCGATGCTGGGTTCGAACCAGCGACCCCTGCCGTGTGAAGGCAGTGCTCTTCCGCTGAGCTAATCGCCCACTTGTTGGACCCGCCGAACCGGGTACCGGCGCTTGCTTGCGCTGTCCGTTGTAGCCTGGGGTTTAACCAGCCGCGCATCGACGCAGTGACCGGGAGCGGGGATTACGGTTCATCTGCGAGCAACGCAAGTCCAATGCAATGATAACGGCAAATCGTGCCTGATGTTGGCGGTGGCTGCTGTCTTTCGGGCCGGACCGGTTGGCCTTACGGTTTGTTCGAGATGATGACAGCTGGAATTGCCCGCCTTCGATCGGCGCATAATGGCAGCGTATGCATGGGTGTTCAAGCCGTTTGCTGCTGCTCGGTTTGCGCGATGATAATCCCCGTTTCAAGGAAGCTGGATCATGAAGATATCGAAGCTTTACCGAAGCATGGTTGCGGGCCCTGTACATGGATTGGGGCTGGCGCTTTTTGCCGTGATGGCCGTGGCCGGGCCACTGCCCGAGGTCGACTCGCGGGCCTTCGATTCGTTGACGATCGATCGCCAGTGGCAGGCACCGGGGCAGGCGACGGTCTGGATCGAGCCGACCGAGGTCGAGTTTGACCGCCAATGGTCGCGCGATATCAAACGGACCGCAAGCCGCGTTCCGCTTTCGCGCGATCACCGCGAAGAAATCGCCCGGGAGGCCGCCGGCTGGATGCAGGCGGCACTGTACGACCACATTGAGGCCGCCGGGGCGTGGCCCGCGGCCGGCTCGCCTGATTCTGCCCGGCTTGGCCTGCGTTCGCGAGTCGAGGCGCTTTTTTTGACCACCCACGACCCGCTCAGCACCATCGCACGAAATGAAACCCAGGTTCGCAGCGTCGGTCGCGCGCGCCTGGTGCTGGAACTGGTCGATCGCGACAGCGGCGAGGTGGTCATGCGGGTCTCCGATCATCGCCAGGCACGTGAATACATCGATACGCGCCTGGCGAGCCCAGCTCTGGTCCGTCAGGAGATGACCGGGATGATGCGTCGTTTCATCGATGAAGCGTTGCAGCATCTGCGGTGATTGCGGTCGCGTCAAGCCGATGGCGCTGCGTCAAATGTACGCGCCTGGCCCGGGCCCAGCTGCATCAGAAGTCGATAGAGCACCGGAATTACCAACAGGGTCAGCGCGGTAGAGGCCAGCAGGCCGGAGATGATGGCCCAGGCCATCGGCGGCCATAGCGTCGAATCGGTCATGGTCAGCGGCAGCAGGCCGAGGATCGTGGTGGCGGTGGTCAGGATGATCGGACGTGTGCGACGCAGGACGGCATCGCCCCTGGCCGTGCCGGGGTCGGCTCCAGCCTGACGCTGGCGCTCGGCCACATCGATCAGTACGATGGCGTTGTTGACCACGATACCGACCAGCGCGACCACGCCGAGCATAGCGGTGAAGCCGAACGGCTGGCCGGCCAATAGCAGGCCCGGGATCACGCCAACCGCAGCCAGCGGCACGCTGACCAGCACCAGCGCGGTTAGTCGAAACGAGTTGAATTGCCAGAGCAGCAATGCCAGCAGCACAACCAGGCCGATGGGTAGTGCTGAAAACAACGCGCTGTTGGGAACAGTTGTTCGAGCACGCTGTTGTAGGTCGTACCGTCTGCGGTTTCGGCCAGCACCGAGGTCAGACGGCGAAGATCGCGATGTTCGATCAGCGCGGTTTGAAAGACCAGTTCGGCCGTGACGAACTGGGCCAGCGGCACATTGCTGCCGTCGCGCACGCGTACCTCCAGGCCGGCCAGCGCCATGGCCGGAAACTGTTCACCCTGCGGTGCGCGGATTCGCATTTCGACCGGCTCGCGGCCAACCCGCCAGGTCGAAAACGTGCGCCCCAGCGTGGCGTCGGCCAGCAACCTCGAAATCTCGGCCCTGGAGACGCCGAACCGCGCGGCCTCGGCGGCATCAATGCGAAAGTTGAGCGATGGCACACCCGTGCCAAGTTTGTGACGCACATCCTCGGCACCGGGAATGGTTCGCAGCACACCCATGACGGTCAGCGCGGCTTCGTGCAGATCGGCCGGGTGGTTGCCAAACAGTCGGATTTCGACCGGTGCGTCGAGCGGCGGACCCTGGCCCAGGCGGTGCGCGATGACCTGGGCTTCGGGGATTTCGACCGGTGCCATGCGGCGGATGACACGCATCAGTTCGGCTAGATCGCGCTCGTGGCGCGAAACCACGACCAGCCGGGCCAGGTGCGGCGAGGCTGGAATTTCGATCAGATTGTAAAAAAAGCGAGGACCGCTGAAGCCGGCAAAGACCTGCACGGCTTCGACGTCTTCGCGCTCGCGCAGTAAGGCGGCCAGTCCCGAGGCCGCCAAGCCGGAATGCTCGGTGCGCGTGCCTTCGGGAAAGTTGAGATTGACGATCAACTGGTTGCGGTCGGTCGATGGAAAGAAGTCGCGCGGCAACCACTGCCAAAGAACCACCGATGCGGCGATCAGCACGACGCTTGTGATGAGAATGGCGCTGGTGTGCCTGATCGCCCGTTCGCCGAGATACCGGCCGATGAGCTCGAATCGGCTTGCCTGTCGGGCCGGGCCGGGCTTGAGCAGCGCGGTCGCCATCAGCGGGGTTACCGTCAGCGCGTAGACCAGGCTGACCGACAGCGCCAGCATCACCATGATCGGTATGCCGCGGGTGAAATCGGCGGTATCGCCGCCGGCCAGCAGCAGCGGGGTAAACGCTGCAAGCGTGGTGCCGGTGGCCGTTGTGAGCGGTCCGGCCAGTTCGCGCACCGCAGCCGCGCCGGCTTCAACCCGTGAGCGACCGCGGTCGAGGTGCCATTGCAGGTTTTCGACCATGACGATGGCGTTGTCGACCAGCATGCCGAGTGCGATCACCATGCCGGCGATTGCCATTTGGTGCAGCACGCCGCCGCCGATCGCAAACAGCGCCAGCGCACTGAAGGTGACCAGTGGCAACAGGCTGGCGACCACCAGTCCCAGCCGCAAGCCCATGAACGCCAGCAGCACCAGCGCCACGGTCACCACGCCGATGGTCAGCGACCGGCCCAGTTCGGAAAGCCGTTGCTCGACCCAGCGCGGCTGATAAAACATTTCCTCGATGGCCAGTGGCGCGTAGTCGCCGCGCAGGGTTTCGATCTCGGCTCGAACCTGCCGACCGAAATCGACTGTGTTGATGCGATTGTCGGGAATGACAATGCCGAGCCCGACCGCTGGGCGGCCGTCCATCCACATGCGCTCGGTCGCCGGCTCGCGCGCGGTCAGACTGATTGACGCGATTTCAGCCAGCGGAATCAGCGCACCGTCGGCTGTGCGGATCGGCGTTTGCAGCAACTCTTCGAGATTCTCGAAGTCGCTGGCCGGGTTGACCAGCAGGCTGCGGCCGTCGATTTCCAGACTGCCGCCAGCGACCGTTTCGTTGCGCTCGGCCAGTTGTCCGGCCAGCGATTCTGGCGTAATTCCCAGCGCAGCTGCACGGGCCGGCTCCAGTCGCACCAGCAGTTGTTCGCCCGGGTCGGCCAACAGGTCGATGCGGGCAATGTCGTTGATTCGAAAAAGATCGCGGCGCAAGGCACGCGCGGCGTCCAGCAATAGCAGTAGATTGTCGCTGCCGGTCAATGCCAGTACGATCCCGTGGGCGTCCATCGAGCGGTCGTCGAGGACCGGCGCGACAACATCGGGCGGAAACTTGTTCTCGGCTCGGGGTCTTCCTGTCGATTCATGTCGAACCACGCCAGCGCGCCGAGCAGTGATAAAAGCACGACCGTGGCCAGCACCAGCCGCCGGCGGCCCAGCGCCGCGTCCATCCAGCTCACCGGATGATCCGAACCGGTTCATCGTCGAGCAACTGGGTATGGCCGGCGGTGACCACCAGATCGCCCGGCTGGATCGGCCCCAAGATCGCCACCTGGTCGCGCCAGGTACGACCGATCTGCACTGAAATTAACTCCGAGCGGCCGTTGCGGACGCGAAAGACGCGGCTAATGCCTGTGCCGGGGCTGATGATGGCTGAAAGTGGCACCGCCACCGATTCGGCGGCCGTGAATTGCAGCTCGATATCAACCGAGTCGCCGCTGCGCCAGCGATCCTGGGCGTCGCTGGCCTCCAGCTCCATAACAATGGGCGCGGTGCGGCCCGGAGCGGCCTGTCCAACCGCCCGGATGACGGCCGATCCGGTGCGCCCGTCGGATAGCCGGCGAAGGCGCGCCGAATGATCCCGGTCGAGAGCGGCGGCGCGTTCGGCTGGCAATCGAATTTCGGCCTCCAGCCGACCTTCGTCGATCAGCAGCATGACCGGCTCGCCGGCCGCGGCGAAATCACCGGGCTCGGCCATCAGATCGGCGACTCGTGCGTCGAACGGTGCGCGCAGGCCGGCCTCGTCGAGTTGCGCCGCGGCCTCGTCAAGACGCGCTTGAGCCTGTTGCTGCGCGGCGATTGCCGCGTCTCGGCGCGCCACGGCCTGCTCGAGCTCGTCTTCGGAAACCAGTTCGCGCTCGACCAGTTGTTTTAGCCGGTGCGTGTCTCGTTGCAACTGCTCCAAACGGGTGTCGGCTTCGGCCACGGCACCGCGCGCCGCTGCCACGCCAGGCTGCAGCGCCGGATTGTGCAAGACCGCCAGCAGCTGGCCCCGGCGGACCGACTCGCCACGTTCTACCCGGCGTTCGGCCAGTTGACCCGACTGCAAAAACGCAAGCGCGGCGCGCTGGCGTGCGCGCAAGGTGGCCGGAAAACGGATGGTCTCGGTCGGCGGAATGAGGCGCGCCTCGGTCACGCGGACCACCCGAGCCGAAGGCTCAGCCGGCGGTTCCGGCGCGGGTGTCGGGCCGCAAGCCGTCAGCACGACGAGTGTCGCAGCCACCCATAAACTGGTCGACCGGTCAATTGACGGGGTGTGAAAGACTGAGCGTTTCATACGTTTTCGAGGACCATCAAGCCGGCGAGGCGTCAGCCGACGGAGCCAGGCCGGCCATGAAGAGTTTCAGAAAATCGTCAAGAAATTCATCGTCGTTGCCGATGCCCGGCCACTGCGCGTGGTGCGAGCGCGCTTCGAACCAGTGGGTGCAGGCCATCACAAATGTCGTCACGACGTGCACCGGGTTGATGTCACGCCGAAAGATTCCGGCCTGCTGCGCCTGGCGGATTCGCTCGGCACCAAGCGCGACAAGCTCGGCGTCCATTTCGCCACAACTTGCGTCGCCTTCCAGGTGGGTCCAGGCGAACAGCCGCACGACCCTGGGATTGTTCTTAAGGAAGTTGAAATAGTCGATCACGCTGTTGCGCAGCAACGCCTCGTCGGAGCGCGGGTTTTGCTTCAATTCGGTGCGCTGGCTTTCGGCATACTGCGAAAAGGCCTGCTCCTTGGTTGCATCCCACAAAGCTTCCTTGCTGCCAAAGTGATGATGGATCAAGCTTTTGGTGACGCCCGAGCGCTCGGCGATTTCGCGCATCGCGACACCGGCGAAGCCTTTTTCGACAAATAACTCGAAGGCCGCGTCGAGAATGCGACCGCGCGTAAGGTCCGGATCGCGGGTCGCTGGCGTGGCGGCGTCGGGCAGCGGTGTCAAATCATCCATGTTGTGAGTATATCAATGAACTGGCCGGCCGGTCAATAAGCGCAATCATGCAGGTCGCAGACCTGCGTCAAAATGTTCGGGCAAGGCAACTTGCTTGTGCGGCACAATCAGTTGTAATCTTCGCCCTTGCCTTTCTACAGGATTTTCCATGAGCCGCAATCGCAAGCAACGCCCGGAACGCGCACGCGCCACATCGCCTGGGCCGGCTAAAACGCCAAAACTTGATCCCGATCGTCCGGTCGCGATACTGGCCGGGGTCGGCCTGTTGATCACCGGCTACCTGGCAATGCTGGTGCCCGGGGCCGACGCGCCGCTGTTTTGTGGCCCCGAATCGGGTTGCGACGTCGTCCAGGGCAGTCGCTACTCGTCGCTGCTCGGGCTGCCGGTGGCGTTGTGGGGCTTTGGCCTATACCTGCTGATCCTCTGGTCGGCGGTTGTGATGCCGCCAAGACTCAAGCGCTGGCATCGCCTGATGTGGCTCAGCTCGATCGGCCTGGGCATCAGCCTGTACCTGACCGTGACCGGCTTGATCCAACTCGACGCCTGGTGCGTTTGGTGCATGAGCTCGCTGGCAGTGATCACCGCGATCTTTCTAACCGTCCTGCTGCGCCGACCCGAAACCGCACCGGGCATGCTCTGGATGATTTTCAATCGAAACCTGCTGCTCGGCGTGCTGCTGGTCGTCGGCGTGCTGTTTGCGTGGCAAAACGAGCTGCTGCGCCCGCCTGAAAACCCGGAGCTGAAGGCGCTGGCGATTCATCTCGACGAATCGGGCGCGATGTACTACGGTGCCTTCTGGTGTCCGAACTGCCAGCAGCAGCGACGCCTGTTCGGCCGATCGGCCGACCGTCTTCCGTATGTCGAATGCTCGCCCGAAGGGCGCGGCGGAAGGATTGCGTTTGAATGCGTGGCCAACGACATTACCGGATACCCGACCTGGATCATCGATGGCCGAAGATTTCAGCAGGTGCTGACGCCGGAGCAACTCGCGCTGCACTCCGACTTTGATTATCCCGACCAAGGGCGAGACCGCGAATCTACGGAGAACGGGCAATGATTCGCTGTTTTTTGTTGACGTTGGCGTTGACGGGGCCGTTTGTTCTGTCGGCCGATACCGACAGCGGCGACGTGTCCTCCGGCAAGTCCGGGTCGGTCGACGGCCGCTTTGGACAACTGGTGGCCGATTACGAATCCTTCAGCCAGGCGCACAACCCGATCCGCGCCGGCCGTCGCGGCGATCTTGAGGCTGCCGCGCGCTGGCCCGACCCGTCGGCCGAGGCGGTCGCCGAGCGGCGCCGGGTCCAACAACGCCTGTTCGAACGGGTCGAGGAAATTGACCCGGAGCAACTCACCGAGGCCAATCGCAGCAGCTATGCGGTCATGCACTACCTGCTGCGCTCAGCGGTCGAGAGCGCGCCGTTCGAACCCGAGAGGATGTCGTTCGTCAACGATTCCGGTTTTTTCAGCATGCCGCTGAGCGTTGCCGGCTCCACCCGCCTGGCCACGCTGGAGCAGGCCGATGCCTGGTTGCAGCGCCTGCAGGCCTTGCCGGAGTTCCTGGCCGGACACCGGGCGTGGCTTGAGAGGGGCATTGAGACCGATTTTGTTCAGCCGGCCTACGTGGTCCACGCGGTGATCGAACAGCTCGAGGCGATTGTCGCGACGCCGAGCGCAAACAGCGTTTTGCTCGCGCCTTTGAACGGCCTGCCGGCGACGCTCGATCAGGCGCACGGCGATCGGCTGCGCGCCCGCGCGGTCGAACTGATCGAAGCCCGGGTCGATCCGGCCTACGCCGAACTGCTTGCGTTTTTTACCGAGCGCTACCTGGCCGAGCCGCGCGAATCGGTCGGCATCTCGGCGGTCCCCGGCGGGCGGGAATACTATCGTGTGCTGGTGCGCCAGCACACGACCCTGGACACCACGCCGGAAGCGGTACACCAGCGCGGCCTGGACGAAGTCGATCGTATCCGCACCGAAATGCAGGCCGTGATTGCCGAATCGGGTTTCCAGGGGAGCTTCGCGGAGTTTCTCGACTTTCTGCGAACCGACAAGCAATTTTATGCCAACACCGAACAACAGCTGCTTCAGCATGCGGCCTGGATTGCCAAGCGTGCCGATGATCAGATGCCGCGCTTCTTCGGCAAGCTGCCGCGACTTTCCTATGGCGTGCGCCCGGTGCCCGAGCACATGGCACCCAACTACACGACCGGGCGTTACTGGCCGGGCGATATGCAAAACGGGCTTGCCGGCGGCTACATGGTCAACACCCACTTGCTCCATCAGCGACCGCTGTACTCGCTACCGGCACTAACGCTGCACGAAGCGGTGCCCGGGCATCATCACCAGGGTGCGCTGGCCGGCGAACTCGAAAATGTGCCCGACTTTCGCCGCGATACCTATATCACCGCGTTTGGAGAAGGCTGGGCGCTGTACACCGAACACCTCGGCATCGAAATGGGCATCTACACCACGCCCTACGAGCACTTCGGTCGGCTTAGCTATGAAATGTGGCGAGCCTGCCGGCTGGTTGTGGATACCGGTATTCACTACTTCGACTGGACCCGGAAACAGGCCGAGGCTTGCCTGCTGGAAAATTCGGCATTGGCGCCGCACAACGTTCGCACCGAAGTTGCGCGCTACATTTCCTGGCCCGGACAGGCGCTGGCCTATAAGACTGGCGAATTGCTGATCCGCGACCTGCGCCGGCGCGCCGAAGACAAGCTTGCCGAAGACTTCGACCTGCGCGCCTTCCACGACCAGCTTCTGTCCGACGGTGCGATGCCGTTGAGCGCACTGGAGAAAAAAATGACCGCCTGGATCGAGGAGCCAGATTTTTCGATCTTTTGAGGCGAATAGTGGGCCTATTTAACGAAAAAGAGCGGGAAATCTGGCCCAATCCGGCTTTTCCGCAGTAGATCAGCGTTAAGTCCGACAGGCTGCTAGGTAGCACGCGGCCGTGTTGTTTGCGTGCAGCCCCGAGCAATCGCTGGGATACTGTCGTATTACCATTCGTGCCGCTGATGATCCTGTTCCGCAAGAGCCTGTTTGTGGTTATTGCACTGCTGATGCTGTGGCCGGCGCTGAGCGCGGTCGCGGGCCTGGCCGCAGGTATCGCATTTGCATGGTTGCTGGGAAACCCGTTTAGCCGTACAAGCGCAGCGCTGGCAACCTTTCTGCTCAAAACCAGTGTCGTCGGCCTGGGCTTTGGGCTGCCGATAGAGCGCATTGTGCAAACCGGGCTGCCCGGCCTGTGGGTGACCGGTTTGGGGGTCACGACAGTGCTTGGGCTGGGACTGGCTCTGGGCTGCTTGCTGCGCGTGCCCGCCGATACTCGCATGTTGATCGGCTCGGGCACGGCGATTTGCGGCGGCAGCGCGATTGCGGCCGTGGCACCCCTCATTCGTGCACGCCCAGAGGCCTTGAGCGTTGCGCTTGCCTGTGTGTTCGTGCTCAATGCGACTGCACTGCTGGTCTTTCCATGGGTTGGCCAATGGCTTTCATTGACGCAGCTCGAGTTTGCCGTGTGGGCGGCGATTGCGATTCATGACACCAGTTCGGTGATCGGCGCGGCATCGGCTTACGGCACCGAGGCCCTGCAACAGGCGACGGTCCTGAAGCTGGCCCGGGCCCTGTGGATTGTGCCATTGATGATCGGTTTGGCGCTATTGCCGGTCAATCGTGCGGTTACGGGCAACCGTTCGATCGTTGGCTGGCCGTGGTTCATCGGTTTGTTCCTGGTCGCGGCAGCGCTGCGATCGGTGCTGCCGTCGCTGGAGCCAGCCTTCGACGCGCTGGCCGCGGCCGCGCGTCAATTGCTGGTGCCGACGCTGTTTCTGATCGGTGCGGGCCTGGGTTTGCCGCTTGTGCGTGCGATTGGCTTGAGATCGTTGCTGATGGCCGCAGCCTTGTGGGTGTTGGTTGCAGCAGGCACGCTGCTGCTGGTGCTGGGCGGCGGGCTTGCCGGCCTGTTCAGCCCCGGGTAGCAGTAACTGTTGTTGGCGACAGCGGTTCCAGGCAGGTCGGGACCGCAGGCCTCAGGCGGTCTTGAGCAGAATTCGCATCGAAGCCGCTTTTTGCTCGCCCAGCAGGTCGGCCGGCGTGTACTTGCGCATGCTGAATCGGCCGGGTTGATGCCAGCGGCGATGGCCTGCAACCGGCGCGGCGTTTGGGGTGAGTCGTACCGGCCATCACTCGGGTCACGGGGTGATCGGTCATAATGAGGCGTCGAACGATGCTCCGGCACGTGCCGTGCCTTGCCCGAGTCACGCCAGGGTGCCGATTTGAGCACCATAAAAAAACACCGAGGACTGATGATGAATTCAACCTTTCAGCAATGCCTTGCAGTTGTGATTTTTTTGACCGCCACCGGGATGGTCTCGGCCGCCGAGGTCGAGCGACGCGTGGCCAACTCCGGCAACGTGGTGCTCGAGGATGTGCCGGAAATTCCGGCCGACATCGGCCGCGCGCTTGCCCGCTACCAAAACGTGCGCTCAGCCGGTCTGCTCGACTGGGCAGCGGATGGCCAGGCGCTGTATATCAGCACCCGCTTTGCCGAGGTCAACCAGATTCACCGCGTCGCGCTGCCGGGCGGCATGCGCCGTCAGTTGAGCTGGTTCGACGAGCCGGTCGGCCAGGTTGCCCGTCGTCCGGGCGATGAAACCCTGGCCTTCACGATGGACGAGGGCGGCAGCGAGTTCTCCCAGGTTTTCCTGTTCTACCCGGTCGACGGCAGCCACCGCATGATCAGCGACGGCGAGTCGCGTAACGGCGCGCTGCAATGGTCCGACGACGGCCGCTTTCTGGCGTTTCAGTCGACCCGACGCGATGGCCGGTCCAACGACGTCTGGATGTTCGACATGCAACAGGGCATGGAGGCGGAACTGGTGCTGGAAGCACCCGACGGAAGCTGGTGGGGTCCGGTGGATTTCGCATCCGACAACTCCAAGTTGCTGGTGCAGCAATACATCAGCATCAACGACTCGCGCATTCATGTGGTCGATCTCGCGAGCGGCGATGTCGAGCGGATTGCCGGCAGTAACGCGCGGCCGGCGCGCAATCTGGCCTATGCCTTTTCGGCGGACGGCGGCGGCGTCTACTTCGGTACCGACGCGGGTAGTGAGTTCAACAAGCTGGCCTACATGAACCTCGGCAGCGGTGCCGAGCCGGAAATCATCACCGGCGACATCGATTGGTCCGTCCAGGGGCTGACGCTCAACCATGCTCGCAACGCAGGTGTGTTTGTCACCAACGAGGGCGGCATCAGCCGGGTGTACCAATTTGATCTGGCCGATCACGAATACCGAATGATGGATGCCATACCCGAGGGTGTGGTCAGCGGCACGGCCTTCAGCCCGGACGACTCGCGGCTTGGGCTGGTGCTCAACAACGCCCGCTCGCCAAGCGATGTTCATGTGCTGGACTTCCAGTCCGGCGAGCTGAATCGCTGGACCTTCAGCGAAGTCGGCGGGCTTGACCCGAAAAACTTCGTCATGCCCGAGCTGATCGAATATCCGACCTTCGACATGGCCGGCGATACGCAGCGGAAAATCCCGGCGTTTGTTTATCGTCCGCACGGCCCGGGCCCGCATCCGGTCATTATTTCAATCCACGGCGGTCCGGAAAGCCAGGCCCGGCCGACCTTCAGCAGCACGTATCAGTTATGGGTCGATCGACTCGGGGCGGCCGTTGTCGTGCCCAACGTGCGCGGGTCGTCGGGGTACGGCAAAAGCTATCTGCGGCTGGACAACGGCCTGCTGCGCGAGGATTCGGTGCGCGATATCGGCGCTTTGCTCGACTGGCTTGCCGAGCAGCCCGAGCTCGACCACCAGCGGGTCGCCGTGTACGGCGGAAGCTACGGCGGTTACATGGTGCTGGCCAGCAGCGTGCTTTACAGCGACCGTCTTAAAGCGGCCGTGGATATCGTCGGCATCAGCAACTTCGTGACCTTCCTGGAGAACACCCAGGACTATCGTCGCGACCTCAGACGGCCCGAATACGGCGACGAGCGCGATCCGGAAATGCGCGCCCACCTGCAAAAGATCAGCCCGCTGAACAACGTCGAGCAGATTAAGATTCCGATGTTCGTCGTGCAGGGTCAGAACGATCCGCGCGTGCCGGTAACCGAAGCCGAACAGATGGTTGCAGCGTTACGCGAGCAGGGCAGCCCGGTGTGGTACATGAATGCCCTGAATGAGGGGCACGGCTACCGCAAAAAGGAAAATCGCGACTTGTTCAGCGAGGCCACCATTCTATTCCTGGAGACCCATCTGCTCGACTGATTCGTCCGGAACCCCCGCAGGGCTCGCCTCTCAGCGCTGCCGGCGCGACTCGGCGTTGCATTTCTTGGCAAGGGAGCGGCCATTCCCTGCGAAACGCGCCTTGATTCGCACCGGCACAGTGGCTCTGAGTGTTACCTAATTAACCGCATGGCCCACTAGCCCTTACCGCCCAACAACTTGTTGATCGTGTCGATGGGCACCGGGAAGACGATGGTCGAGTTGTGCTCGCCGGCGATTTCGGCCAGCGTTTGCAGGTAGCGCAGCTGGATTGCGTTGGGGCTTTCGGCCAGTTTCTCGGCGGCCTCCACAAGCTTTTGCGCCGCCTGCTGCTCGCCTTCGGCATGAATCACCTTGGCTCGCCGGGTCCGCTCGGCTTCGGCCTGTTTTGCAATCGATCGGACCATGGATTCGTCCAGGTCGACGTGCTTGATCTCGACGTTGTTGACCTTGACGCCCCAGGCGTCGGTCTGGCGATCGAGGATTTCCTGGATGTCCTCGTTGAGCTTGTCGCGCTCGGACAGCATCTCGTCGAGTTCGTGCTTGCCGAGCACCGATCTGAGCGTAGTCTGGGCCAACTGATTGGTCGCGTCCATGAAACGCTCGACATTGATCGTGGCCTTTTCCGGATCGATGACACGGTAGTAGACCACGGCGTTGACCTTGACCGAGACGTTGTCGTAGGAGATCACGTCCTGGGTCGGTACATCCATGACGATCACGCGAAGGTCGACGCGCACCATCTGCTGGATGAACGGGATGACGATGATCAGGCCGGGGCCCTTGACCTTGTCGAAGCGGCCCAACGTGAAGATGACGCCACGCTCGTACTCGCGCAGGATCTTAATCGTATTGGCCAGCAGCAGAACAAGCAGGACCGCGATGGTGGTCGCAAAATAGATGAACTCCACATTCATGCGTTTTCTCCTTTTGAGTCAGTGGGATAAACCGATTGGTGGTGTGTTCTCCGGGTTCCGCCGCGGTCGTTGGACGAGAGCGGCTCGACCTCAAGCACAAAGCCCTCTTCCTGCATCGCCGTAATCCGTACTTGATCGCCTTTTGATACCGGCTGGCCGGCCCGGGCCGACCAGTCTTCGCCCTGCAAGTGGACCCGGCCATGGCCGTCTTCGAAATCGCGTATGGCTTCGGCCTGTTCGCCGACCAGGATCTGCTGGCTGCTGACACGCGGTTTGCGAATGGAGCGCGCAGCCAGCCAGATGATGACCGCAAAGATCAGCGCGAAGCCAAAACCCATGCCGGCGATCAGTCCGGTGTGCATTTCAAGGCCCGGCGCGTCGGTATCGAACAGGATGATCGAGCCGAACATCACGGCGATAATGCCGCCAACCCCGAGAATCCCGAACGATGGCACGAAGATCTCGACCGCGATCAGCCCAAGACCCAGCGCCATCAATGCAAGGCCGGCGTAGTTGACCGGCAGAATCTGGAATGCGTACAAAGCCAGCAGCAGGCAGATGCCGCCGATCACGCCCGGCACCAAGGCGCCGGGACTGTAGCCCTCGAGGATTAACCCGTAGACGCCGACCATCAGCAGAATGTAGGCCAGCGTCGGATTGGTGATGATGGCCAGCAAATCGGTGCGCCAGTCCGGCTCGATTTCGATCACTGAAAGCCCGGCGGTGGCGAGCGTTCGCCGGCCGTCGTCCATGCGCACTTCGCGGCCGTCAATCGCCTCCAGCAGTTGCGCCAGATTGCTCGCAATCAGGTCGATCACATTTTGTTCCAGCGCTTCGCTGGCGGTTAGGCTGGCCGCTTCGCGTACCGCGCGCTCGGCCCATTCGTGGTTGCGATCGTGGCGTTCGGCCAGGCCCTTGATGTAGGCGACGGCGTCGTTGATGGCTTTTTTGCTGGAGGCATCACCCGGGCTGGACTGCGACGTCGGCGGTTTTGTGATGGGTCCTCTGCGTCATCGAGCGCATCGCGCGCGCGCTGCAGCGAGGCCGACCCGCCGCTGTCGTCACCACCGCCAGCGCCAATTTGGACCGGCGTTGCCGCACCCAGGTTGGTCGAAGGTGCCATGGCCGCGATGTGGCTGGCATACAAAATGTAGGTGCCGGCGCTGGCTGCGCGCGAACCCGGAGGATAAACCCAGGTGGCTACCGGCACGCTAGATGCGAGAATCTTGCCAATGATGTCGCGCATCGAAGCATCCAGTCCGCCGGGCGTGTTGATGCGCAGCACGATCAATTCGGCGCGTTCGCTTTCGGCCCGCTCAATGCCGCGCACGATGTAATCGCGGGTCGCCGGTCCGATCGCATCGTCGACGCTCAGCACATAAGCCGAGCCTGTGCCGATCGTGTCCGACGGGTTCTCCGACTGCGCCAGCGCCTGGCCGGCCAGCAGTAGCAACGCGCCTGCGAAGGCACGGCAGCTCCCGCGGATTGTCCTGGCCAGTCCCGGGCAACCGGGGCGGTCGGTATTGTCAGGCGATTTGGTCTCGGAAAATCGCTTGTTGGAAAGCTTCATGGCGTCCACCTTGAGTTTCGCTGATCGGCTTGATACCAGTCGAGGGCTCGATGACCGGTCCGGGGCCGACGGACGGTTGGCTGAGTGCGTCAATCGCTGAGAAAATACTCGATCGTGGTCACGACCCGGACCAGCTTGATGTGCGGCGAGCTCGGGTCGCGTTGGGTAATCGTAAAATAACCCTGACGAGCCGTTCGAATGGCACCGACGGCGCTGCCGGAATCCTCCGCAAACTGATTGGCGGCGCGACGCGCATCGGCGGTCGCCAGCGCGATCATTTCCGGTTTGACTCGCTCCAGACCGGTAAACAGGAAATCCGCGCCGCTGCCCCAGTTGGGGGTCAGCGGCACACCCTGGCTGATCAGCTCGGTAGCCTGGGCCATGGCCTGGCGGGTCGCCGCGACTCGCGGGCTGCGCAGGGTTAGCGTTCGTTCGGCGCTGTAACGTTCGGCCGGGCGTTGGTTTTCGTAACTGTTGAGCCAGCGATCGGTCACACGTGGCGGCGCGCGCGTGAATTCGTCGTCGGAGAAGCCGTTGAGCTTGAGGAAGGCGACGATCGATTCGTCGGCCCGGTCGAGATGCTGGCGCAGTTGGTCAAGCGAAGTGGCCGCCAGGCTGTAGGTGATCGGCCAGATTGCCAGGTCGGCGTTCACTTCGCGCTCGGCCAGCCCCTTGACTTCGACGAGACGGTCGCGCACTGAAAAGTCGCGAATCGCAGCGCTGATCATCCAGCAGGATACGACCAGGCCAAGCGCCAGTATCGTTGCAGCGGCCCAGGTTTGATTTCGAGCCATAATCGGTCTCCAGCGGCCTCGGAAATTCTAATTGCTAGTACCGCGACCCATAAATTTCGGAACAACCAGAGCCCCCCGGATGCACCAGGACGGCGTTGCAGCGCTTGCCAAAGGATGGGCCATTGCCGGCGCGCGGTACCTTGTCCCGGCACATCCGGGTCGGCTCTGGTTGTTCCGAAATCTATGGGTCATGGTACTAGTGTACCTTGAACGATAGGCAGTGAATTTCAGCCCGGCTTATTCGTCACCGGATCGGCGCGGCGATGGCCACCACTGCGGATGCGCAATCGGCTACGCTGAGCAGCTTCGAGCGATAAAACCTGCTGTGTGGTTTCCACCAGACACCCGGGGCTTCTCGTCATGTATCCAATCGCGTGCATCCACTATGTGTCTCATTGCATTTCGTTGGCAACCGCAATCCGCCCGGCCGCTGGTTCTGGCCGCCAATCGTGATGAATTTCACCAGCGCCCGACTCAGGCCTTGCACTGGTGGCGCTGGCCGCAAGGGCCGTTGGCCGGGCGCGATGGGAAAGCCGGCGGCACCTGGCTTGCCGCCGATCGCCGCGGTCGCTATGCCGTTATTACCAATTACAGGGATACCGTTGAAGCCCCGGCTCCGCGCTCGCGCGGCGAATTACCGCTGGCATGGCTCGATTGCGCGGCGACGCCGGCCCGATTCGCGACCGACGTTTATCATCGATGCGGGCAATACGGGCCGTTCAATCTACTGCTGGGCACGCCCTCGGAACTGTGGATTGTCGGCACCCACGCCGAGCCGGCTGCCGTGAGGCCCGGGGTTCATGCATTGTCGAATCACTTGCTGGACACGCCGTGGCCCAAATCAATTCGTGCCGTCGAGCGGTTGGAGCAATGGACCGAGCGCCGCGAAAACGGTGTTTGCGACGACATCGACGGGCTGCTTGATCTGCTCGACGATCGCCAGCCGGCAGCCGTTGGCCAGTTGCCCGAAACCGGTGTTGCGCCGGAATTCGAACGGCTGCTGTCGGCACCGTTTGTGGTCAGCCCCGAATACGGAACGCGCTCTTCCAGCGCGCTGATCATCGAGAAACGGCTGGTCATGGCCGAGCGAACCTTTGACCCGGACGGGCACGGTAGCGGCGAGCGCGTGTTCAGCGGGTTGCTCGGTGGGTGACTCAGTCGATAGCCCGCCTTGTGACCGTGGCTGGTAAATGCCGGGTGTAAATGAAAAAGCCTCGCGGACGGGCGAGGCTTTGTTGCTTCGTTCGGAAGCGGTTTTGTCGATCAGACCGGTGTGACGTTCGCGGCCTGCGGGCCCTTGGGGCCGTTTTGCAGTTCGAACTCTACTTTCTGGCCTTCAGCCAGCGATTTGAAGCCCGAACCCTGGATCGCGCTGAAATGCACGAAGACGTCTGACCCGCCATCGTCCTGGGAAATAAACCCAAAGCCTTTGGCGTCATTAAACCACTTCACGGTACCTGTAACCATTTCGTAACTACCTTTCGATTAAACAATAGATTGATAGTGTTGCAGGCGTCTGACGGACGAGGCTATGCGATACTTCCGGCATCTCGGTTTGATACCAGTGGAATGTCCAACACATTCAGCGATCTTTTTCACCAGCGTGCCGTCGCTGGGGCTCCACAATTCCTGTGGCCGCAGCATTTTGCAACCGAGCGCACTGACTGCATGCCCACCCGGCGGGTCGATCACGGCCGGATGACGATGCCAGACCAGGCGAACACCCCGGTCGCGGCACTTGGCGATGCTGCAGCAGGCAGGCTGGTGAAGCCGGTCAGTGGCAGCGCTATTATCATCGTCACGGCCAATGCCGTCACGGCCAATGCCAACTGGCAACATGGATCGGGCCATGCGTAGGTCGGGGCTGCCGGCAGGGCTTTTTTTTCTCGGCGGGGCCCGTGCGCTGCGGCTATGGGCCTCGGCCTGGGTTTCGCCCTGGCGCGAGCGGCGCCGGCTGGCAGGCACCTTGCTGGTGGTTCTGGCATGGCCCGTGTTTTGCCTGCTGCAGCTGGTGCACTGGATCGGTTTCGGGGTCGACGAGATCTTCTTTCGCGGCTGGCGCAAGGTTGATGTACGCGCGCCGCTGTTCGTGCTCGGCCCGCCGCGTTCGGGCACCACCCATTTGCATCACGTGCTCTCGGGTGACGGTCGGACGACCACGTTTCGGTTGTGGGAATGCCTGTTCGGGCTGTCGGTTTCGGCGCGCAAGCTGCTGCTGACATTCGGTCGGCTGGACCGTGCAGTCGGTCGACCGGCCGATCGTTTCGGGCAGTGGCTCGGGCGGCGTTTTTTGGGGGCCATGGAGGATGTCCATCCGTTTGCGCTCGACGCGCCCGAAGAGGATTTCCTGGCGCTCATGCCGATTATGCAATGCTTTGTTCTGGTTGCCGTTTTTCCGCGCGCCGGCTGGTTGTGGCAAAGCGCGCGGCTGGATCTCGAGGCAAGTCCATTGCAGCGCCGGCGGCTGATGGCGTTTTACAAAGCCTGCGTACAGAAACACCTGTACGTATTTGGCCCGGACCATCGCTTCGTGTCCAAGAACGCCTCGTTTTCCGGCATGCCTGAGGCGTTGCTCGAAACCTTTCCCGATGCCCGCATCATGGCCTGCACGCGCGATCCAAAGCAGACCGTGCCGTCGCAGTTGAGCTCTCTCAAGCCGGCCCTGACGGCCACCGGTCTCGACCCGCTCGACCCGATGTTTCGCGATCGCATTGTCGATCTGCTGAAGTTCTATTATCTGCATCTTGACGAGGCGGCTCGGCGACACCCCGATCGCATCGTGGTGCTCGATAACCAGGCTTTGCACAACGATCTGTATGCCGCCGTGAAGCAGGCGTTCCAAGTTCTTCAAATCGACCTGACGCCGCAATTCCTGGAATTTCTTCGGCGCGCCGATTCCCGATCGCGCGGGTTCCAGTCCGGGCACCGCTACACGCTGGCCGAATTCGGGCTGACCGAAGGCGGCCTCGAGCAGGAGTTTGCGGAAGTCTATCGTGCGCGTCCCGACCTTGGCCGGCATGCTCGGTCGGCGGCCGGTAAGGCCGCCGATGGCTGAGATGGGTTCAACGGCTCGGAGCACCCGGATTGCCTTTGTGTCCGACTCGCTGCCGGAGCGCAATGGCGTCGGTGCCTATTACGCTGATTTGATCGCCCAGCTTGATGACCATGGAGTCGTATCGACATTCTTGTGCCCCGGAGGCGACTTGCCGCCGGGGCTTCGTTTTCCGCTGCCCGGCGACTCCACCCAGCAGGTCTACTTGCCGCCGGTCAGGGCGTTCGGCCGGGCGATCAGGGCTGCGCGACCGGATGTAATCGTGGTGGCCACGCCCGGACCCTATGGCATGCTTGGCGTTCGCTGGGCGCGCAAGCTCGGGATTCGGCTGATTGTTGGCTTCCATACCGACTACGCCGGTGTCACCGATCTGTACCGCAATTCCATCCTGCGGGTTCTGAGCCGGTCCTATTTTCGTCACGCCGATCGCATGCTGTTTCGGCGTGCCGATCATGTGCTTGCCAATTCGGCAAAAATGGTCGATCAGGCCCGCCGAATGGGCGCGCGCCACGTCAGCCGCATCGGCACGCTGTTGCCGAAGACGGTACTGGAAACACCGGTTCGAGCGTCCAGCGGACGCTTCGAACGCGTGCTGTTCGCCGGTCGGCTGGCGCCCGAAAAGCGTCTTGAGACGGTACTGGAGGCCGCCGAAAAACTGCCGGATCTTGGTTTTGTAATCGCCGGTGACGGGCCGCTGAAGGATCTCGTGGAAGGCGCGGCAGCGCGCTTGCAGAATCTCGAATACACCGGCTGGCTGTCGCGCGCCGGCCTGTTGCACCAGATGGATCAGGCCGACGCGCTGGTCTTGCCATCCAGGTTCGAGTCATTCGGCAATGTCGCACTGGAGGCTATGGGTCGCCAGCGTATCGTTGCGGTGACGCGCACCTGCGGCATCGTCAACTGGCCCGCCCTGGCGAAGAGGCTGGTTGTTTTCGATCTTGACCAGCCTCTACACGAAGTGTTGTCGATGGTTCGCGACTGGTCGGCCGCAGATCGACGGCTTTGGGCCGAGGGCACTCGGCTGGCCGCGCGTGACCTCAACCGTCGCAGTCTCGATCAATGGCTGCGGATTCTGAACCCGGGTTCCGGCCAGCGTGCCGAACCCGAGGACATCGCGAGCACCGATGGCGTCGCGCGTTGCAATGCCGATGGCAAGCTCGACGGTGGTGCCCATTGCAGCGACGGCTTCGAGGATCGGCCCGGGACTGGCAGGCCAGATGAAACAGCGCCAGGCGGGCGGTAGACGGGGCGTGATGAATCTGCTGGTCTCGATTCACGACGTGATGCCGACGACATTGGCCAAAAGCCGGCGAATTTTCGAGCGCTTGAATGCGGCCGGCTTGTCGCCGGTGACCTTGCTGGTGGTGCCCGGCAAGGACTGGCGGTGCTGCGATCTCGACCAGCTACGTGCGATGGTCGATGCCGGTGCTCAATTGGCCGGCCACGGCTGGACCCACCAGGCAGGCCAGCTTCGGGGCCTCAGGCACCGGCTGCACAGTGCGCTGATTTCACGACGGGCCGGCGAGCATCTGGCCCTTTCGCGCCGCGAGATTCTAAAGCTGATGTTACGTAACCATCGCTGGTTTGCAAAAAACGGCCTGCCCGAGCCCGGCTTGTATGTGCCACCAGCCTGGGCCATGGGCCCGGTCTCGCGCGAGCTGCTCGATCGGCTGCCGTTCAGGCAGTACGAAACACTCGCCGGCGTTTACCATTCGACCTGCCGACGTTTTGATTATCTGCCAGTGGTCGGGTTCGAGGCCGATACCGCCTTTCGAGCCGTCGCCGTCGGTGCCCTCAACCGGCTCAACCGGATCGGGGCGCGCGTTGGTCAGCGGCCGCTGCGGCTCGCGATCCATCCGGACGATTTCGAGTTGAAGCTGGCCGATGATCTTGTCCAAATGATCGAAGTCGGCGGGCGGGCACTGGGCTACGGCGCGCTGGCCCCGGATTGGTAGGCACCGGTCTTGTTCGGCCCGCAGTCAGCGGTCGTCGAATCGCCGGTCCCCTGACTGCGTAACAAGCGCATCAGCGCATCATCTGTCATCGGTCTTGCCAGATGATAGCCTTGCAACATCTCGCATCGATGCCGGCAAAGGAACTCCATTTGGTCTCCGCCCTCTACGCCCTCGGCGATCATTCGCAATCCCAGGCCGCGGGCGATGCGTATCGCCGCTTTGACCAGCGCGCCATCATCGGAGCACCAGGTACAGTTTTGGACGAAGCTTCGATCGATCTTGAGCGTGTCGAATTTGAATTCGCGCAAATAGCTCAGCGATGAATATCCCGTCCCGAAATCGTCCAGGGATAATCGGACTCCAGCGTCACGCAGCCGATTCAGGGTTTTGCCAACGTGCGGCAGCACAGACAACACCAGGCCTTCGGTAACCTCAATTTCCAGCGCGGTGCCGGGAATGTCGTATTGCTCCAGTTTGGATTCGATCAGTTGGCAAAAGTCTGGCTGGTTGATCTGCACCGGAGAAGAATTGATCGCAAGAAACAGCGGTTCTTTTACGAGCCGCTGCCACAGCGCGAGTCGGGGCAGCGAAAAATCGAGCACGAATTCTCCGAGCTGATGGATCATGCCCGTCTGCTCGGCAATCGGAATAAATTCATCCGGGCTCACCGAGCCCAGGCCCGGGCTTTCCCATCGCAGCAACGCCTCTACTCCAACAACGCGACGGCTCACGGCATCAAAGATGGGCTGGAAAACCGGGAAAATTGCGTCGGTTCCAAGCGCCAACCTGAGCCCATGCTCGATCTCGACGCGGCGTTCGATCTCGTCGTCCATTTCGCCGCGATAGAAATGAAAGCTATTTCGGCCATTTTGTTTGGCTTTGTGCATAGCAATATCGGCATTGCGAATCAGAGCGCTGGCGCTGCTTGCGTCATCCGGCCCGACCGCCACACCCACACTTGCGGTCAGCAAAATTTCTCGATCCTGAACTTTGAAGGGTCGCCGGAACGTATCGAGAATGTGTTCCAGCAGCAGGCGAATGCTTGGCTCCGGCTGCTTCCCCTGCACAATGACCAGAAATTCATCGCCGCCAAAGCGCGCCACCATACCCGCTTCGCCAACAACCGTCAGCAGCCTTTGCGCGGCCCGCACCAGAATCTGGTCTCCCGCTTTATGGCCCAGGAAATCATTGGCTTTCTTGAAAAAATCAAGGTCGATAAAAACGACCGCGAGCTGTCTGCCGCTCTGGCACGCCTCAAGCAGGTCCTGCTCGACTTTTTCCGCCACCAGAATACGATTGGGCAGGTTCGTCAGCGAGTCAAACCTGGCCATTCTCGCCACTTCAAGTTCCGCTTCGTGCAAGGCTTGCTCGTTGCGACGACGCCGTGTTGTCGCGCCAATGAGGTCTCCGAGTACGCTGAGCAGGCGAATCTCCTCTTTGTTCCAATCGCGTTGATGACGCACGGCGTCAAATCCGATGAACCCTAAAATGTTGCCCCCGGCCGGAATCGGGACCACCACAAGCGATTGAATGCTACCCGCGGAAAACGTCTGTTTTTCCGGCTCCCACTCGCCTTCCAGTGTGTTGATACGCGGGACACTGACCGGCTGATCGGCAAGGATGTTGCGGACGATATTGGGTACGGTATCGATCGACATGTTTTCGATGTTGCGAACTTCGCAGGATATGGACTCGCGGCACCACGCGTTCGAGCAGTAGAAAAACTTGTTGCCCTGTCTGAACAAAAAGACATAAACCCGATCAACATCGCAGTACCGGCCGATTTGCTCCAGCGCCGTTTCGATCATCTGGCTGGTTTCTTCATGCTTTGCGGCGACAAACAGGTGCGATACTTCGACCAGCACTTGCTGCAATCCGGAAACGTAGCGCAGTGCTTCCCGGTACTCCTGAGATTCTGTTATATCCCTGATAATCACCGCGACTGCGGGATGGTCACGGTATCTGATCGGGACCGCGTTTAATTCAACATCAAATGGCGTGCCGTCCAGGCGCAGCAGCTTCTCGCGCGAAACCGATAGTGGCTGGTTGTTGGCCAGCAGTTCGCGCATCTTTTGCTCGACCTGCACGCGAATGCGGGGATGAATCCGATCATACACGCGCCGCCCAATCAGATCTGCCGCATCTTCGGCACCAAAAAGAGCCACGGCGGCCGCATTTGAATACAGAATTTGCTCACAGTCGTGGATCACGACGGCATCGAAAGCCGCCTCCAGCACGTTCGCGAGCGGGCCGGCCACGGCCAGAAAGCCATCCTGGCCGACATCCGTTTCGCAGTTGTCAGAGTTTTGGCTACGCATCCGAAACCGGCGTCCGAAGCCATGCAGCCGGCGCGGTCAAGTGCTGATATCGAATATCCATTTTTGGCGAACTCCCTCCTTGTTCCCCCGGCTGCCCTGATGTTCTTTTTGGTCTTGATGCTGCCGTGCTCGCGATGACTGAAGCTTAACCCGAATCTTGCAACCAGCGGGGCGTTTGAACGGCTCATCCATAACACTTCACCCGAGACTATTCACCACGATCGTCGCGAGACCTGGGGCTGCCACGGTAGAACGGGTGATGAATAATAGGCGGCTTAATTCGGCTCAACGGACTCCAGGCCGTCGGCGAACAGGCCGACGATGTCGGTATCCGAATCGCTATTGTCCAAGGTGATCAATTCGGTTGCGCCGACCGGGGCGATGACGGTCGCGGTATTGGTGATCGGAATCGGGTCGCTGTCGACCAGGGTGCCCTGGAAATTGAACGCGATGAATCCGCCGGTTGCCACCGTGACCTGTTCGTCGATCGAGCCGCTGCCGGAGCCCGCGCAAGACGAGTTCGGCGATGGCGTGCAGGTCCATGACAGGTTGCCCAGCCGGGCCGGAGCGGTGTCTATGACGCGCGCGCCGACGGCGTCGCTGGTGCCGGTGTTATCGACCAGAACGAGATAGGTGATGGTTCCGCCGGCCGGGGTGAAGATGCTGCCGGAGGTCTTGTCCAGCGAAAGTTCCACTGCGGCCACCACGAAGGTGTTTTCCTGGGCGGTATTGTTGCTGGGCTCCGGGTCCTGGGTGGTGCTGGAGACCGTGGCGCTGCTGTTGATCTGGCCCGTGGCAGCCGGATTGACATTGACGTTGACATCGACCGTGGTGCTCTGGCCGCTGTTCAGACTGCCGAGTTCGCAGGTCGGGGTGCCGGTCGGGTCTTGGATGCAGCCGCTGGTGGAGACGGGTGTCAGGGAAGCCGGTAAACTGAATGTAATCAACACCTTATCCGCCGTGAAGGTGCCATTGTTGGTGATTATGGCGGTCATCACCAGTGTTTCCCCAGAGACCACCGGGTCGATGTTGTCGTTCAGCGAGATGCTGAGGTCGGCCG
>JAIVHD010000249.1 GCA_020201235.1 Lysobacteraceae bacterium | reverse complement strand
CGGTGGTCGGTGGTCGGTGGTCGGTGGTCGGTGGTCGGTGGTTGGTTCAGGCGGTGCGCCTCGCTTCGCTCAACGGCACCCTACGCGGGCCATGGTGATTTCGAGGGGCCCCGGGTTTGGTTCCGGCGCATGGCCGGGTCCTTGGGTTGCCAACGTTTGGTGACTTGGCGCGACTGCTGGGAAACTCGTTCATTTGCGGGCCCTGTGTGTTGATCCGGTTTATGGGTTATCGAATGGTCTGGCGGAATTTTGAAGATATTCGGCTCATTCGGCCGATTTGGACGGGCGCTGGTTGGTGCCAGCGACCGCATGTGGCTGGAAGGCGAGGTTGCTGCTGCGTTGATGCAGGTCATGTTCCCGGGCAACGGCGGCGCTGGTTCAGCCTCTGGACAGCGTCAGCCCGATCGGCCGATTTGGCCGGTCGTATTTGCGACCCTCCAGGATTTCCGGCGACTTGTATTCCAGGAAGTACCAGAAGCTGCTGGTTGTGCGGCTTCTGACCCTACCGTACTTGACGTACCAGACGGCCGAGCCGGCGCTGCGGTTGTATTGGGTGAAGTCGATGTGGATGCTCTTACCGTCAATTTTCTTGATCGACGCGGCAAGAGTGTCACCACCACCAAAAGTCAGGTTGCGCTCGTGATATGTAAGCGGGTTGCCGGAGATGGTTTGTTGGAAGAAGGCCATCAGTTGGCCGTCGGCCTCACGATATTTGTCGTCCAGCGCTTCCTGAGTCGTCGGCAGCATCTGAACGGCGCCGGGCATCAGCGAGCATTTCGACACGCCTTGAAGCTGTTCGCCGTCGTCTCTGAGCGCAAGCAGGACCTGGCAGCCAGCGTCGGGATCAACCAGCATCATGATGCCGTCGCGCACGATGCCGTCGTAGGTGTAGACGGTGCCATCGAATACGATCGGGAAGTCGAATCTGCGATCGATCTGATCCGGCGCCGTGTATTCGGCAATCGCGTTGACGAAGGAGCCGTTCTGCTCGGCTTCGATTTCGGCGAAGCCGGTTCCGAGCAGTTCGAGGATCGACTCGTTCTTGCGGGCGACTTCTTCCCTTTCACGCTGTGCTTCCAGCGCAAGGCGCTGCTGCTCTTCTTCCCATTCCTTTTGCACTCTGGCCAACAGGGCGGCTTCTTGATCGGTACCGGCGATCACATAATCGCTTCCAAAGGAACTTAGCGGCTCGCCGGTGTAGCGCCAGGGCGTGCTTTCGAGTTCCAGTGAGATGCGCCACCCTTCACCGTGCTTGGTGGCGCGCGAAACGCCGAAGACACGTTCCTCGTGCCCTTCGGGTTTCACCTTTTCGATGACCTGCACGCCGTCGATGTAGCGCACTGTCATGCCGCCCTGGCTATCCAGCGGCTTGCTGGAATTGGTGGGTTGATAGAGATCCTGCTTGAGCTCGGTTTCGAATTCGAAGCGGGCGGCGATGATGGGCTCGACCTTCGTTCCGATGTTCTCTTCTTCGCTGCGCTCAACGGCACCCTACGCGGGCTAGGAGCCTGCCGGGTTCGGCGGGTGGTTGAGGCCGCCCCGGCTCCTGGGCCGGGGCTTGGGGCTGTTGAGGCCGGCGTGCCGGTGCCGGTTTCATGTGTCGGTTTCAATCGCCGGCCTTGGCGAGCAGGCCGAGTTGGTCGTGAATGCGGAAGACGATCATGACCAGTTCGGCGGCGATGCGCAGCACCGCCGGGCCGATGAACATGATGGCGATGCCGGTCCAGACCATGATTTCGTTGGTGCCGTAGCGGTTGCTGGCCTCGGAAATCAAGGCGCCGCCCCAGATCAGGAAGACCAGGGTGCCGGTCCAGAAGACGATCTGGACCAGCGTTGGAGTGGCGAATTTTCGGAAGGTGAGGAAGTCTGTCATTGCATCCGTGCCGGGTTCGGGGGAGGTGGGGGCGGATTCGTGGTTGGTGGTGTTTTTGGGTTGGTTCATTTTTGGCTCCTGGGTGGTTTTGATTTGACGGTTTCGGGTTTCCGTTTTCCGGTGGTCGGTTCAGGCGGTGCGCTTCGCTGCGCTCAACGGCACCCTACGTGGGCCTTGGACTTGGGCTCTGACTGGTGCGCTTCGCTTCGCTCAACGGCACCCTACGCGGGCCTTGGGCTTGGGCTCTGAGTGGTGCGCTTTGCTTCGCTCAACGGCACCCTACGGACCCGTCACGGGGTTGGGAGGTTTGGTCGTGGTTTGGGCTCAGGCTCGGGTGGGGCATGGGTTGGTAGAAGGGGTTTTTGTCGTATAGGCCCTTGAACTGGGGGTCGTTTAGGTAGTCGGGTTTGGTGGCGACTGTTGCCTGTTGGCCGTGCCGAGCTGGGCGGCTTCGTCGAGGATGAACAGTGTCGGTTGCGGCACCTGGTGGCGGCGTTTGCAGATTTGGTCCATCAGGCAGCCGATCCACATTCTCAGAAACCGGCCGTGGCTGTCGAGTTTTTCCGGCGGCAGAATCAGGTAGATGCTGATCGGGTCGCCGCGCACGATGCCGTCCAGCGGGATGTCGGTGCGGCCGCTGATTTGGTCGAAGCTGGGGCCGTTGAATACCCCGGTGGCGGTCTTGGCGGTGGTCAGGATGCTGGCCCAGACCTTGGCCTCGGTGGCGCTGAATCCGGCGGCCATGCGGCGCACCATCTCGTGTTTGGATTTGAGCATTTCTTTGATCGTGAAGGCCAGGTCTTCGGTGCTCTGGTTGATCAGGTAGGTCACCTCGCCCAGGTTGCGCAGCACCGGCGGCCGGGCCGAGGCGACGTGCAGGATTAGCGTGGCCAGCAGCAGCCTGGCGCTTTCGTCCCAGAACGGATCGTGCAGGCTTCTGCCGGGGGCTATCAGTTCGGCCAGCGTGATGGCCTGGTCATAGGCGTCGGGCGCGTCGGCACTGAATGTATCGAGGAGGTTGAGGCAGTGGCTGCCGCCGCCGGTGACGTCGAACGGGTCGAGCTTGTAGACCTGCTGGCCCATTTCGATCCGGCGGCGGGCGGTGACCTGGTAGTTTTCGCCCTTGGGGTCGACGACGATGACCGGGCCGGGGTAGGCAAGCAGCGTCGGGATGATGACCGAGCGGCCTTTGCCGGCACCGGTCGGCGCGATGGTCATCAGATGGCCCTCGCCGCGATCGGCAATCACATCAATGCGGCTTTGGCTTTTTACGGCTTTTGCCCCTTGAAAGCCAAAGCTGTTCCGCGAGTCCAGTTGCCATCCGAGGATGGCTTGCGCGGGCGGCGTGCCGGCAAGCGGGCTGTTTGCAGGGTTTCTGAGCTTGGGCATTGCGGTTCCTTTTCCGGGGCAGGTGATGGGTAAACGAGCCGGGCATGATTTTTTTAAACCGGGCTTGTTTACCACCCCTCTACTGCAACGCTGTCAGGCCCTGCTTTTGTTCGCCTGCAAGCAGGCTCCTACAGAATACCGGGGTTCACTTTTACGGCTAGTGCGCAGAATTTATGGGCGCACAGAGAAAATATTTCCTCTCGCCAAGCCGCCAAGAACGCCAAGAAAACAAAGGATTAACGATTTTGAAAGACAGACGTGCACGTACGAGACGGTGCCTGGTGTTTCAGTCATAAAGGCATTGTTATCGTTTATAAACTTGGCGTTCTTGGCGACTTTGCGAGAAAAATTCGGGTTCGGTATGTAAGAAGCTGATTGTTGTGCGCGTTGTTGAGCCTTTCGACACACTCATTCTTCACATTCCATTGGAGTTCTTGGCGTCTTCGCGTCTTGGCGAGAGCAAAAAACCATGGAACCGCAGATTTCGCAGATTCACGCAGATTATTGATTGTGTTCGAATGACCTTGTCGATAGCGATCCTCGCTCTGGACAAAAGCCCTCGATTCAATGGCTGGCGGCACTTCGTGACAGTGGGGTGGTGATCATCGCCATTCTTTTGAGTTAGGCGGCTTTTGTAGGAGCCTGCTTGCAGGCGAATGGATACGGGTTCCGCTTTTGTTCGCCTGCAAGCAGGCCCCTGCGAAAAGTTCATCCTTTACCCATCAGTATTGGGATTAATCGCGGCGGTAGTTGCGTTGGCCGCGTCGTGGCGCGATTTGTTCCAGGTCTTTGGGTTGGTGGTAGGGGTTGGGGTCGAACTGGTGTTTGAACGGCGTGTCGATGAGGTAGTTGGGGCGTTGGGCGATGACGGGGCGGTCGCCGGCGAGGCTGAGCAGCATTTCGTCGGAATCCAGATCGAGAATTTCGAACAGATCGTCGTGCAAGGTAAGCCGCGCGATCTGTTCGGCCAGATACGGCGTGGTAATGCCGAAGTACTGGTGCGCGCGGCAGTTGTTGTACATGGTTTCCCAGTCGTGCTTGTACAGGCGCTTGAGTTGACTGAGGTCCTGCCAGAAGCTCCAGGTCTGCAAGCCGTAACCGCGCAGCAGCGTGATGGCCTGGCGCAACGGTGGAAAGTGGCCAAGCTGAGCGGCTTCGTCGAGGATGAACAGCGTGTTTCGTTCGACCCGCCCGCGCCGGTTGAGGATTAGCTTCATCAGCGCCGCGATCCAGATGCGCAACAGCGGTGCATGGCTTTCGAGCTTTTCCGGCGGGATGATCAGGTAGACCGAGACCGGGTCTCCGCGGGTGATGGCGCGCGGATCGAAGGTGGAGCGGCTGGTGGCGCGCTGGACGCTGGCGCTGCCCAGAAAACCGAGGTTGGTCTGGCTCATGGCCAGGATTGAGTCGACCATCCGCTCGGCGGTATTGTTGATGATCGACGGTGTGGCGCGGACCAGCGGCAGGCGCGAGCCGGCCATCAGACGGCACAGGTCGGCAAGCTGGTCGCGACCGCTGTACAGCAACTCGCTGACCGCTTGCAGGGTTTTTTCCGGGCCCGGCTGGGTGCCGGCGACGTGCAGAATGAGGCCTGCGAGCAGTTGCTTGCCGCGCACGTGCCAGAACGGGTCGTTTTCCATCAGCGTCTGGTAGCTGAGCGCCTCGGCCAGCATCATTGCATCATCGGCGACGTTCGGCGAGCGCGGATCGACCAGTTCCAACGGGTTGAAGCAGGCATCAAAGTGCTGGTCCTGGATCGAATCGAATGGGTCCAGGCAGATGACCTCGTGACCCATTTCGCGCCTTCGACGCGCGGTGACCGCGTAGTTTTCGCCTTTGGGGTCGACCACGATGACCGGTCCTGGATAGCTCAGCAGCGCTGGAATGACCGCGCCAATGCCCTTGCCCGCACCGGTCGGCGCGAAGCTCATCAAGTGACCGCCGCCGGTGTGCAGGATGGGTTTTAGATGACTGTCGTCATCGGGCCGGCCGGCATTGCTGGCAAAGCCCATGGGCGCGGATCGGCCTTCGGCTTCCAGCGACCAGCCGAGCAACAGACCCTCGGCATCGAGTTCCCGGGCTACCGGCAATGCCCGGCTTCGGGTCGCTACGGCTCTCACGCGCCCGGCTCGCGGCCCGGCTCGCGCGTGCGGCCCTGATCGTCGTACTCGGGCTGCGAAACGCGCCGGGCCAACTCACGCGCCAGGCGCAAATACGGCGCACGCGGGTCGTCGCGCAGGTACGGCGTACCGGTGATGTAGCTGTGGTCGTTGATTTCTCGCAGGCACATCCGGCCGGGTGCGGCCTCGATCTCGGCATGCGACGGGCTGGTCTGACGGGCCAGTTCGCGAATCGCCTCAAGCGCGTGCGCCTTCAAGCGGTGTATGACGGGCACCTGGCCGGCCAGGCGGAGCGATACGCGGTCCCAGCAAAGCACCATGCCGGCAATCGGCGCCGGGTCCTTGCCGTCTTCGATCAGGCTGTCTTCGAGCACCAGATCGCGGTCGCCGGCATAGTCGACGTGCGAGCCGACCAGCCAGCCACTCCAGACCGAATCGCGGCGCTCGTCGAGCGCAACCACGACCGCCTGTTGCGGATCCATCTGCTGGCCGGTGGTCTCAATGGGCGGCCAGATCAGCACCAGGTCGCCGGCCTCGGGCACGCAGCGTTGAGGCCGCGCGGCGACCTGGCGGCGGATAGCGTCGGCAACGAAATCAGGCATGGCAAAGCCACCGGGCGGCGGCACTTGAGCGGCTTGCGGGCCGGAAAGGCCGGATTCATCGGCTTGTGCATGGGGCTCGCCGTGCGCGGCCGGTTCAGAATCGGCCGGCGCGGGTTCTGGCGTTTGTGGGCCCGACGACTCGCCAAGCCACGCGGCATAGCCGCGCTCAATGGTCTCGACCGACGGTTGCAGAATGATCATTGCTGCTCCTCCTCGCGCTGCAGCTCGCGACGGTCAAATTCCTTGAACGCCTCGAAACACAATACGTCGAACGCGCTGCGGATGATATCCATCTTGTCTTCTTGCAACGGAATGGCGTTGTCGGCCAACCATCGGCCGAGCATGGTTTTGGAAAACCCGGCGAACCCGGTATAGCCGCCGCGCGGCGGCGCGATACCCAGCAATTTCGCCTTGTAGTGATACGACGGGATCTGGTACTGGTACTGTATTTTCGACAGCGGCAAACGCTCCCGACCATGGCAAAAATGCAGGGCGAGGTAGAGCACTACCCAGTACTCGCTTTTGCGCAAAAACTTGCGCGCGCTTTTTTCCAGCGCGTCTCGGTCAAAGCCCGGTCGGTGTCCGCGAGCCTCGCACGCCTCGTGCTCGGCAGCCGGATCGGCCATGCGGGCGTCGTTGTCGTGCGGAAGCTGCTGCTCGGGCCGCCGCTTCCGGCGATCGTGTTCATCGCGCAAAAAGTTGAAATAGAACGCTCGAACCCCGCCTGCGCTCAGTTGCGGACGGGGCACATACCCCGGAAGCAGCGCGGGCGTGGCAATCTTGTGGACGAAAAATGCATGGCGCAACTCTTCGGCGTTTTTCGGGTGGCCGCCGGCGAGCGATTGCTCAAAGTCGTTCCGCCCGCTGGCCAGTGCCGCCATCACCCGCTGATAAAGCTCACCCCATTCGCGCTCGGACAAATCCCCACGGCGCGCCCACAGGTCGCTGAGTTGAGCGTCGCCGTCGTTCACCGACATGGGTTTTCCGAACAACGGCAAATACGCGAAGTGATCGTCATGACCAGAAAAATACCCCCTTGATGCTGGATTGGACGTGACCGGCATCATCAAGAAACAGCGGGTTGAACTGTTTCTGCCCAAGGGCCGGCTCTGCTTAAGACGATGTTTTAGCACAACCGGTCGCGGCGCGTGTGCCAACAAAGGCGGGTTGAAGTTTCCATATCGGGTTAACGCGCAAACGCGCCGATCTTTAAACCCGGGTTAAACCCGCCTTATTCAACACGCTGCCTACTGCGGCGTGCTGATCATCGCAATTCTGCTGAGTTAGGCGGCTTTTGTAGGAGCCTGCTTGCAGGCCAATGGCTACGGCTTCAGCTTTTGTTCGCCTGCAAGCAGGCTCCTACAGAATACCGGGGGGTCACTTTTACGGCTCGTGCGCAGAATTTATGGGCGCACAGAGAAGATATTTCCTCTCGCCAAGCCGCCAAGAACGCCAAGAAAACAAAGGATTAACGATTTTGAAAGACAGACGTGCACGTACGAGACAGTGCCTGGTGATTCAGTCATAAAGGCATTGTTATCGTTTATAAACTTGGCGTTCTTGGCGGCTTTGCGAGAAAAATTCGGGTTAGGTACGTAAGAAGCTGCTTGTTGTGCGCGTTGTTGAGCCTTTCGACACACTCATTCTTCCCATTCCATTGGTGTTCTTGGCGTCTTCGCGCCTTGGCGAGAGCGGAAAACCATGGAACCGCAGATTTCGCAGATTCACGCAGATTATTGACTGTTTTCGGATGACCTTGGCGATAGCGATCCTTGCGCTGGCTATGCCCCGCATCTGCGGCGTTTCGCTCGGTCAGGCATCCTCACCCCACCCATTTCCGACAGGTTGCTAGCAAGTACGCTTCCGGTGCGCCCGGTCTCAAAGACGCTGTATCCACGGTGTCTGGAGCCGCTTCGCGATGATCAGGTGGCGAATAAGCCGAGCTAAAGGGGGAAGGCCGGGCCACGGCGGGCGGGCCGGTTGCTAGACCGACGGCGTCGCAGCAGGCGGCGTGGTGAATTCAGCGGACTTTCAGGTTCTGATGACGGGTGCCGGCCACAGCGCGCCGAGGCGGACGGGGTGGCGGGCACCGGTGATGGCGGCGGTCTCGATCGGGCGGCCGGAGACGAATTCACGCGCCAGCCAGGCGATTAGCGTGGCCTCGACAAAGTCTGGGTCGATGCCGTGCTCCGCGGTGGACTGGACCGGGATGTTGCCGAGGCGATTGTGGATGCGCTTGTGGATGCGCCCGACCAGGTCGCCGTTGGCGACGCCGCCGCCGCATAGCAGAATGCGATCGGGCTGGAAAGGCACGAGCCGGGGCGTGATGGGCGCGGTACCAGTCGTCCAGGAAGCAGTTGGCAGGACCTGTGTCGAAGCCCGAGACGCCGCCTTTAGCCGGCAGCAGCGTGACGTTGGCGATGCCGCCCAGATTGACGACCAGCCGGTTTTCTTCAGCGCTTGCCAGCAGGGCCTGGTGGACAAGCGGTGCCAGCGGTGCGCCCTGACCGCCGGCGGCCAGGTCGGCCCGGCGAAAGTCGGCGACCACGTCGATGCCGGTATGCGCGGCGATCCGGCTCGGGTCGCCGATCTGGAGCGTGTGGGCGAATGCGTCGTCGGGCCGGTGCAGCACGGTCTGGCCGTGACTGCCGATGGCGCACACCTTGTCGGCTGCGATCGCGGCTCGGTCTAGAAGCCCTTGCGCGGCGTCGGCGAACGCCTGCCCCACTTCGGCATCCAGCCGGGCCAGGCGCGCGGCTGGAAAGGCGTCCGGATCGGCGCGCAGTTCATCCAGCGCGGCGCGCAGCGGGTCCGGGTACTGGAAGGTGTTGGCGGCAACCAGTTCCGGGCGATTTCCGGCGAAGTCGACCAAAACGGCGTCGATGCCGTCCATGCTGGTGCCCGAGATCAGGCCGATGAAATGTTGGCTGTCCATGCGCGCCATTGTCTGCCGATTGCGACCGAATTGGGTGTTGCTCGTTGTCCAGGAGCCTGTCGGACTTAACACTGATCTGCTGCGGAAAAGCCGGATTGGTCCAGGTTTCTCGCTCTTTTTCGTTAAATAGGCCCACTATTCGCCTCAAAAGTTCGAAAAATCTGACTCCAACCGGGCTTTCCCTCGCGACGATCGGTTAAGTCCGACAGGCTCCTGGATAAGTATATACTTAAATGTATACACACAGGAGATTGGCATGACCACCACGCGTGTCTTCAAATCGGGTAACAGTCAGGCGGTTCGGCTGCCGAAGGAGTTCCAGGTCGCCGTCGACCGGCTGGAAATCTTCCGGCGGGGCGATGAACTGGTCCTGCGGGCTCCGACGTCGGATCTGTCGCGCGCATTCGAGGTGCTGGCCGGATTGCCTGACGACTTTCTTTCCGAAGGTCGCCAGGATGCTCCACCGCAGCAGCGCGAACCGCTGGGCTGAAGAGAAAAGGTTTCTAAAATGACCGAAATTAGGCACTGATGACCGCACGTTACCTGCTCGATACAAACATTTGCATCTACATCGCGCGCGAAAAGCCCGCCGAGGTTGCCGCAAAGTTCGCTGCACTGCAGCCTGGAGAGGCCGCAATTTCCGTGATTACCTGGGGCGAACTCAGGTTTGGTGCCGAAAAGAGCACGCGGCGCCGCGCGGTGCTTGCGATGCTCGATGAGTTTGCATCACTGGTGCCGGTCATGCCGATGGCCCGGGGGGCAGGCGACCGATATGCCGGAATTCGTGGGAGCCTCGAATCGTCCGGCACGCCAATTGGCAATAACGACCTCTGGATTGCCGCGCACGCGCTTGCCGCCGACATGACCCTGATTACGAATAACGGTCGCGAGTTTCGACGTGTAGACGGCTTGCGTGTCGATAACTGGGTTAAAGGTTAAATGAAGCTGGGTTAAATAAAGCCGGATTGAATGAGCCGGTTACTGTGGTGCCGTGGTCGTTTGCTGGCGCGACTCCGGGGCCGGTTGGCCTTCGCCGCTGCTGGCGAGCATCACCTTCGGCGGCATGAGTTGTTCGAGCCGGGTCAGCCAGGTGCCGGCGTGGGCCTTGTATTCGGGCAGCAGCTCAGCCGGCAGCGGCTGGGCTTCGGGCAGGTCGACCTTTCTCGGATCGCGATGGCGGCCGTTGACCAGGAATTCGTAGTGCAAATGCGGGCCGGTCGCCAGGCCGGTGGCACCGACAAGACCAATCGTCTGGCCCTGACGCACGCGATCGCCGCGCTTGACCATCTTCTTTGACAGATGCAGGTAGCGCGTGACGATGTGGTTGCCGTGCTGGATAAAGATGTAGTTGCCGTTGGCCGCGCCGTAGCCGGCCTCGAGCACGCTGCCGTCGCCGGCCGACCAGACCGGCGTGCCGGTGGGCGCGCCGTAGTCGGTGCCGTTGTGCGGGCGTACCTGCCGGGTCACCGGGTGCAGACGGCGCGGGTTGAAATTTGACGTCACGCGGGTAAAGCTGATCGGCGCGCGCAGAAAAGCCTTGCGCATCGGCCGGCCTTCGGGGTCGTAGTAGTCGTGCCCGTTGCCGGCGTCGAAGCGAATCGCGGCAAAACTTTCGCCCTGGTTGATAAAACGCGCGCCAAGCACCGCGCCCTGGCGCAGAAACTGGCCATCGCGGTAGATTTCCTCAAATGCCAGGGCGAAGCGGTCGCCGCTGCGGATATCGAGGGCAAAATCGATATCCCAGCCAAAGATGCCGGCCAGGCGCAGGATCATGTTATCGGACAGCCCGGCATTTTTGCCGGCATTGAACAGCGACGAGGTGATTTCGGCCTCGACTTCGGCAACACGAACCTCGAGCGCGCGCTCCTCGATGCGACTGACCAGCTTGTCGTCGACGCGCTCAACGAACAACCAGTGCTGGTCACCCGATTCGGCCCGCAGAGCACGAAAGCCGGCCGCCCCGTCAAGATCGAATGCCAGTTCGTCGCCGGGCCGAAGATCGGCCAGCCCGCGCGTTGTCGAGTCGAGCCGAACGATGTCGTGCAGCAGGCGCACCGACAGGCCCAGGCGCCGAAAAATCACCTCCAGCGTATCGCCTGAGGCGACCTGCACGTATTCCCAGGAGCGCTTGTCCTGTTCAGCGGGCGTGGTCGGCAGGGCCGGGGCCGGACCGTCAAAGGGCGCGCTTTCGGCATCCGGATCGGTCTCGACTGCGGGCGCTTCGGATTCGCCCGTCGCAGTGGCCGTTGCATCTTCAGTTGAAGCGTCGGCCGCCAAATTACCCGATGCGGCTTGCGGCTGAACCGGCGGCGATTGCACAGTCAGAGAGTCTTCGGGATCGCTGTTCATTTGCAGCCCCAGGACCACCAGCGCAAGCGCCGGGATCAGGCCGATCACGGCCAGACGCGCGCGCGACCGAATCAAACGCTGGCGAGCACGCTCAATAAAAGCGGGTGCGGCGCGGGTGGCTGCGGGGTCGCGGCTTCGCCGGGAAGCCATGGCTCGTTGTTTCGGCATGAATCGATTCGTTGGTTAAATCCCCACTACAGTACCGTTACTGGCGCTAACGGTCAATGATTTTCCTCACTAGGTACATGACGCAGCCAAGCCGAGACAGAAAACCATGGAACCACAGATTACGCAGATTCACGCAGATTATTGAATGTTTTCGAATGACCTTGAGGAAAGCGATCCGCGCTCTAGGAGCCTGTCGATTCAATGGCTGGTTTGTGACCAAAAGGCCCGAGTACATGGTTGCTCAATAACAGTCTCAATTCAATAATCTGCGGAAATCTGCGTAATCTGCGGTTCGCTTTAAACCGGGGGGCCGTGGTCATGGTGTTTTCGCCACGAAACCACGTGCCCCGGTTGGGCAACCTTTGGGCCGTCGCAGCCGGTCGGGCCAGGAATAATCCGGGGTAAACTGTAGCGCCTTTGATGATTGACGGATTTCGTGTAATGCCCAAGCAAAACAGTCCCTTCGATGATCTGGTGCGCGGCGCGGCCGAGGTGATCCAGGCCGACGAGCTGGCCGAGCGCCTGGCCGGCCTGCGGCCGCTGCGTGTCAAGGTCGGTTTCGACCCGACCGCGCCCGATCTGCACTTGGGGCATACCGTAATCATCAACGCGATGCGGCGGTTTCAGGATGCCGGGCATACGGTCATTTTCCTGATCGGCGATTTTACCGGCATGATCGGCGACCCCAGCGGCAAGAACGTGACGCGCAAGCCGTTGACCGAGGACCAGATCAAGGCCAACGCGCAAACCTATGCCGAGCAGGTGTTTAAGATCCTGGACCGCGAGAAAACCGAAATCCGATTCAATTCCGAGTGGTTTGGCGACATGGGCGCAGCCGACATGATTCGCCTGGCGGCTTCGCATACGGTCGCGCGGATGCTCGAGCGCGACGATTTCGACAAGCGCTACAAGGGCGGCCAGCCGATCGCGATTCACGAATTTTTGTACCCGCTGGTCCAGGGCCACGATTCGGTCGCGCTGCAGGCCGATATCGAAATGGGCGGTACCGACCAGAAGTTCAACCTGCTGGTCGGCCGCCAGCTCCAGACTCAGGCTGGCCAGAAACCCCAGATCATCATCACCTGGCCGCTGCTGGAGGGCACCGACGGGGTTCAGAAGATGTCGAAGTCGCTGGCCAACTACATTGCCATCAACGACCCGCCCGGTGAGATGTTCGGCAAGCTGATGAGCATTTCCGACGAACTGATGTGGCGCTATTTCGAGCTGCTCAGTTTTCGCCCGGGCAGCGAGCTCGATGCATTAAAACAGGCGGTCGCGGACGGCCGCAATCCGCGCGATGTCAAGTTTGAACTGGGCATTGAGATTGTCGATCGCTTCCACGGTCCGGGTGCCGGCAAACAGGCGCGCGAGGATTTCATCGCGCGCTTTCGCGACAGTGCGCTGCCCGAAGATGTAGCCGAGCAGGTCCTCCAAGCCCCCGCAGACGGGCTCGGCATTGCCGCGGCCCTGACCGCGGCCGGCCTGACGCCGTCCAATTCCGAAGCGTTTCGCATGATCAAGCAGGGCGCGGTCCGGATCGACGGCCAGCGCGTCGATGACCGCGAGCTGGCGCTCAAGCCCGGCTTTGACGGCCTGCTGCAAGTCGGCAAGCGCAAGTTTGCGCGCGTCAGGGTCGTCTGAACCCGCCCGCCGGGCGAGTTAGAAAGTCAGGCCGGGTCCATGCCCAGGTCGAGGTTGGGGGCCGAGTGTGTGATGGCGCCGATCGAGATCACGTCGACGCCGGTTTCGGCGATCATGCGCACGCCATCGAGGTCGATGCCGCCGGAGGCTTCCAGCACGACCCCGGACGGGCTTGCGACAACCACCGCCGAGAGCAGCTCGGCAATCGCGAAGTTGTCCAGCAGAATGCTTTCGGCACCGGACTCCAGGGCCTCATTGAGTTGATCGAGCCGATCGATTTCGACCGCGACCCGGGTCATGTGCCCGATCTGTTTTCGAGCCCGCCGCAGCGCTTCGGCGACGCCGCCGCAGACCGCGACGTGGTTATCCTTGATCAACACGGCATCATCGAGGCCGAAGCGGTGCGGCGCGCCACCGCCGGCGGCGACTGCTTGCAACTCAAGCGCGCGCAGGCCCGGCGTGGTTTTGCGGGTGTGCGCGATGGCGACGCCGGTGCCAGCCACCGCCTCGACAAAGGCGCGCGTGTGTGTGGCGATGCCGCTCAGGCGGCCGAGGAAATTCAGCGCGGTGCGCTCGGCCGTCAGAATCGAGCGGGCCGAACCGGCAATCGAGACCGCGATGTCGCCGGCTTCGAGCCGATCGCCCTCGCTGGCCCGCCAGTCCAGCACCAGTGCCGGGTCGACCTGGCGAAAGGTCTCGTGCGCGACCTGGACGCCCGACAGCACGCCGGCGGCGCGCGCGCGGATGACAAAGCATGCCTGGTGGTCGACCGGTATGGTGGCCTGGCTGGTGATGTCACCGCGCCCGCCAAGGTCCTCGACCAGGGCACGACTGACGTGCTCGGCGACCAGGCTGTTCAAGAGCGCTGTATTGGCTAAATCGGCCTTATTCACCACGCTGCCTGCTGCGCAGTCGCCAGGCCCCGCGTCCGGGACGTCTCGCTCGGTCGAGCATCCTCAGGCCGCCGTTATTGAACAGCCGGGCGAGTACGCTTCCGGTGCACTCGGTCGCGCAACACCCCGGCCACAGGGCCGGTCGACCCCTCGCGACGGCAGGGTGGTGAATAAGACGGGCTAAATTGACATTCATCGCACGGCTTCCAGTTGCGGGGCGCTCAATCGCTTGGCACCAGGTTCGAGTTTCAGCACCGTGTGCGCCGGCGTCGGCGACGCTGCGGGGAAGTCCTTCCGGCAATGTGCGCCACGACTTTCCTCGCGCGCCAGCGCGCCGCGTGCGACCAATCGGGCGGCCAGCAGCGAGTCGGCCGGGCCGTGCTCGGCTTCCAGCGCGTCGATCGTATCGAGCAGCCGGGCCAGCCCGGTCGCGTCGCGTTCGACCCCGGCATCGGCCGACATGGCGCGGCGCAGGCTTTCAAGCATGGCCGGCGAGGCCGGGCTGCCCAGGTCGCCGAGCCGGCGCGCCCGACGTGCGCCGGTGTCTGCGGCGCTGGAGATTGCGCGCGCAGCTGACTCGCCCATGACCAGCGCCTCAAGCAGCGAATTCGAGGCCAGCCGGTTGGCACCGTGGACGCCGGTACAGGCGGCTTCACCGGCGACAAAAAGGCCGCTGACTGCGGTAGCGCCGTCCAGCCCGGCGGCCACACCGCCCATATGGTAGTGGACCGCCGGCGCGATTGGTATGGGTTGAACGCGCGGGTCGATGCCGTTTTCGATGCAGGCCTGGAAAACACCCGGAAAGCGCTGCGGAAACGCATCGCCGACGGCCGCGCGCGCATCCAGCCATGCGCCGTCGCCAAAACGGATCTGATGGTGCACGGCGCGCGCCACGACATCGCGCGGTGCAAGCTCGGCATCGGCGTGCAGTTCGGGCATAAAGCGCCGGCCGTCGCGGTCGAGCGCCCACGCCGGCACAGCCGCCGACGGCATCGGTCATCAAGCCAACGCCGTAACAGCCCTCGAGCAGTTCGATGTGCGGTGCCCGGCGAGCGGCCCGGATCAGCGCCTCGACAATCGCCTTGCCGGCCTGGTCGCCGTTGACGCGCGCGACCCGCGCTCGGCCGTGCGCGGCTTCGTGCGACAGCAGCCAGCTGCCATCGGCGGCGTGCTCAAAGGCCACGCCCAGCGCTTCCAGCGCGCGCACCTGCCGGGGTGCGGCCGCAGTCATGGTCCGCGCGACCTCGCGGTCGACCAGCCCGGCACCGGCAGCGATGGTGTCGACGGCATGCGATTCCGGCGAGTCGCCGGGCCCCAGCGCTGCGGCAATGCCGCCCTGGGCCCAGGCTGAAGACGATTCGGCTCCCACCGAGCGACCGGACAACACCTTGACCGGCAGCGGCTTGAGGTGCAGCGCGGCCCAAAGGCCGGCGATGCCGGAGCCGACGATGACGATCGGAGATTCCCTTGGGGATTCGCGCACGCGCCGGTCAGCCCAGTCGATTCACGCCGCGGCCGTCACGAGACCGGTTTGGGTCTCGAGCGCAGCAGCAGCGGTCGGGCCGGGGCACGTTCATCGGCGGCGGTCAGAGCGCGACATAGTCGGCCGCAGTCAGCGGCCGGGTGGTATCGAAGGCCGGGGGTTTGTCGGCCCTGGGCAGGTCGAGCATGGCCTGCACCGAGGCACGAGCGCGCGCAGCGATTTCATCATCGACCTTGACCTCGTACTTGAGATCGCGCAGCGACTCGTAAATGCCCTTGAGCGTGATCCGCTTCATGTGCGGGCACAGATTGCAGGGCCGGATGAACCGCGTGGCCGGGTTGTCGACCGCGACGTTGTCGCTCATCGAACACTCGGTGATCAAAATCGCGGTGGCCGGCCGATGGTCGCGCACGTACGCCGCCATGGCACCGGTGGAGCCGGCGAAATCGGCCGCTTTGAGCACCTCCGGCGGGCATTCGGGGTGGGTGATGATCATGGCCCCGGGGTGCTCGGCGCGGAGCTGCTCGATTTCTTGCCGGGTGAAACGTTCGTGTACCTCGCAGGCACCCTTCCAGGTCAGGATCCGAACCGCTGTCTGGCTGGCGACGTTTTTGGCCAGGTATTCGTCCGGGATCATGATCACGCTATCGGTGCGCCATTGACGGGCCACGGCCTCGACCACCTGGACGGCGTTTGACGAGGTGCAGCAGATGTCGGACTCGGCCTTGACTTCGGCCGATGTATTGACATAGGTCACGATCGGATCGTCGGGATAGGCATCCCGAATGCGCCGCACATCCTGACCGGTAATCGAGGCGGCCAGCGAACACCCGGCCTGAAGATCTGGAATCAGAACGGTTTTTTCGGGCGACAGGATCTTGGCCGTTTCGGCCATGAAATGAACGCCGGCCTGCACGATGACCTGTTGGTTGGCTTCGGCCGCGAGCTGCGCGAGCTTGAGTGAATCGCCGGTCGCGTCGCCGACGCAGTGGAAAATCTCGGGCGTCATATAGTTATGCGCCAGGATGACCGCGTTGCGCTGCTTCTTGAGGCGGTTGATCGCATCGACCAGCGGCGCGTGCAGCGGCCATTCGAACTCGGGCACGACATCGCGCACCTTGTCGTACAAGGCCGCCGTTCGCGCCTTGACGCCATCATCGTAGACCAGCTCGTGTGCCGGCGGCCAGTGCGCGCCGCGCGCTTCGCGACCCGGCCTGGCGGTTTGCTTTGCCGTTGCTGATTGCATATTCAGTAT
>JAIVHD010000217.1 GCA_020201235.1 Lysobacteraceae bacterium | reverse complement strand
ATCTTCGGCTTGAGCGGCCTTTTCAGGAAATCGTCCATTGCAATGCGGCGAAACCCGCCGCGTTCGTCGGCAGCGCCGCGACCGGCCAGTTCCAGCCGGGCCGCGGGACGGGTCATCAACTGGTCGACCAGACCGACCTCCAACGCCATTGCAGCGGCGTTGCCATCACTACGCTCGAGCAGATCGACCATCGACTCGGCAATTTCGAGCAGCCGTTCGACCGGCATGCCACGATGGCCTGAAACAATTTCCAGATACTCTCGCCACAGGCCTCCGATAAAGTACTCGGCTGCGGCTTGATCGGAAGCCGACATGTCATCGCGGATGAACGGCTCCATGGCCGACTTGAACTCGCCAACCCGAAACAGGTTGACATCGACCTTGAGCTTTTCCAGGCCCTCGCGAAAGTAGTTCCGAAAATAGGCATAACCCTCGATCATTAAAATCCCGTCGGGGTTCAACCAGACCTCGTCGGCCAGCGATGCAAAAGCGTAGGTACTCTGACTGAGCGTACTGCCATAGGCCACGATCGGCTTTTCCGATTGCCTAAATTGCGCGATCGCCGCGGAAAGTTCGGTCAGCATGCCCGGTGCCACGCCCAGCAAACCATCCGTTTCGATCAGAACCTGGCTGATATTTTCGTTGGACTCAGCCCGTTCGAGCGCATCGATCACATCGCGCAGGCGGGTTTCGGCCAGTTGTTGGCCGAGCGCTTCGTTCAATGCCCGCTCAGCCGGCGACCCGCTGAATTGCTCGACAATCACCCCGGTCGGTGCAATCACCAGGGTGGTGTCAGGCTTCAGGTCGATGACCGTACCTGGCACAAAGATCAAGCGTAGAAACAGCGCCAGTACCAGTAGGAACAAAAGATTGAAAACGGCCATTCGAAACGCGGTCAGGCCGTTCCAGAAGGCACGCCACAGGCGAATCAGAAAATTTTCCTGTTTGCGTTCGGTCATCGATAAATTACTCGGATTGATTCAGACTTTGATGATAATGGACGCGGGCTGGTCAACGGGCCGCGAAAGCCCGGACCGGGCCTCGCTGACCCGATTGCTCCGAAGCGTTGCTTTGCCGACGCCGCTGCGCGCGCACAGTCTCGCGGCAAGCTGGAACGGAGGCAAGTGCCGATCGTCACGATCGCGGCGGGCTTGAACCCCTGTGCCGGTGCGAATCAAGGCGCGTTTCGCGGGGCATCGCGGTGCCGCCGTCGGTGGGGTGGCGGATACGCAGGGATTATTCAGGTCGGGCGCGATCCCAGCGGCGCGAAGTTCTCCAGAAACGACCGCCAAGCAGGACTGCGGCCACGCTCAACCCGGCGATCAGGCCAACCCACATCCCTGACGCACCCCAACCCTGGGCAAAGGTCAGCCACCAACCGATCGAAAGCCCAACCGCCCAGTAGGAGAATACGCTATATAACATTGGCATGCGGGTATCCTTGCTGCCGCGAAGCGCGCCCGCGGCGGCCGCCTGCAGGCCGTCGGAAACCTGGAAAACCGCGGCCAGCAACAACAGTCTTGAGGCCACGTCAATGACGTCAGGCTCGTGGCTGTAGATCCGGGCAATGGCCTCCGGAAACAGCCACATAAAGGTGGCCGAAATCACACCAAAGCAGCCGGCAATGCCAATTCCGACCAAACCCGCCAGGCGCGCACCGGCCGGGTCGCTGCGGCCAAGCGCATTACCCACCCGGACCGAAATGGCACCGGCCAGGCCGAGCGGCACCATAAAAGC
>JAIVHD010000216.1 GCA_020201235.1 Lysobacteraceae bacterium | reverse complement strand
CTATTGCGCCAGGTCCTGCCGCTGGCGCTCGAATCCAACCCGGTCGATGGCTTCGTGGCCGATCCGGTCGGCGATCTCGCCAGCAGCCGCGGCCGCGGAATTCTGCATAAATATCATGGCCGTGCGTTGTTGATCACCACCGGTGCCTGCGCCATCCACTGTCGGTATTGCTTCCGGCGCGAATTCGACTATGCTGCCGGGCAGATCACGCCGGCCAGCCTCGACCAGGCCATCGGCTACATCGCATCAAATCCGGACATCCGCGAGGTTATTCTGTCCGGCGGCGACCCGTGGATGCTGGACACTGAGCGTCTACAGCGTTTGACCGACGCACTCAAACCGCTCGATCATGTCATCCGGCTGCGCATTCACACGCGCATGCCAATCACCCTGCCCGACCGGGTCGACGACCGCCTGATCGACTGGATCTCCGCTTTACCGTGGCAAATCGTGGTGGTCGTACATGCCAACCATGCGCACGAATTCGACCTCCGGGTCGGCGGTGCAATCGCGCGCTTGCGTGCCACCGGTGCGGTGGTTTTCAACCAGGCCGTGCTGCTGGCCGGCATCAATGATTCGGCACCGGCGTTGGCCGAGCTGATGGAGGCCGGCTTCCGGGCCGGGGTCATCCCGTACTACCTGCACCTGCTCGACCGCGTGCACGGCAGTGCCCATTTCGAGGTCTCCGAGGCGCGCGCGACCGAACTGATGGACCAACTTCGCCGCAGCCTGCCAGGCTTCCTGGTGCCGCGACTGGTGCGCGAACAGGCCGGCACACCCTACAAGTTGCCGATCTTCTGAATCCGGCACAGATTTTGAAAGCTCCACCGCAATGCCCGCCCCATACCTGGACGATCGGCACGCTACGAATACGATCGGAATGATTCGTAAGCGGCAGCACCTGCCAGCCTCATCGAGGTGGCGTGATCGTGCGCGCGATGATGGGCCGCCAAACTGGGAAGGCGTTTGCACGTACCATACGGTTAAGACACCAGGGGCGATTTGACAGGGTACAACGATGACTGAATCCAATTCCATCTTGCAATTGCTGGCCGTTGACAACGACCCGGCAACAGTACGCGACATCCAGAACCTGGTTAGCGATCCGGACCTGGTGCTTCACTTTGCCGATACCGGCAATGCCTTCAGTCGAATTCTGGAGTCCGAAGAGATTGACCTGGCGATCATGCATATCCATGCCGGCAGCATCGGCCTGCTGGCCCCGCTTTCGCGGCATTTACAGGACGCCAGGCCGCCGATCGCGCTCGTTGCGATGGTCGACTCCGACCCGGCATCCGCTTGCGCTGCGGCCACCACCGGCGTCCAGGCCTGCGTTCAAATCGATGACACTCGCACCCTGCACCGAATTCTTGGCGAACGGATCGAATTGATCCGAACCCTCAAGCAGCAAACCGCGATGCTCAACCAGGTCGCCGACATTCACGAGCGCTACAACCTGCTGCTGGAATCCTCGCCCGAAGCAATCGCCTACCTGCACCAGGGCCTGCATATTTATGCCAACCCCAGCTACTTGCAGCAATTTGGCTATGAAAGCTTTGAAGAACTCGAAGGCGATTCGATCCTCGACCTGCTGAGCTCCACCGGCGACGGCCAGGATCTCAAGCAATTGCTCAAATCGCTGGACGCCGGCAAGCTGCCGGATGAAGCGCTGGATTTTACCGCGGTGCGCGCCGATGGCTCGAATTTCCGCTAACCGATCATGCCGGCCTGCAGGCCAAAATCGGCACGGCCGCGACCGATCTGCTGATCAGCCAGTCGGCCGAAATCCTGCGCGAAGCCACCTCCGAGGACATGCTGCCCGCTCGGCTTTCGGATCACGTTATGGCCTTGCGCATCTGGTTTAACGAACGCAGCGAGGCCGAATCGCTAGCCCGCAAACTGGTCGGCAACTATTCGGGACGAATTCTGGAAATCCGCGACAAATCCCCGACCGTCACGGCCAGCGTTGGGCTGGCCATTGGCAGCGGTCAGATGTTCAGTGTCGACGAACTGCTAAGCCAGGCCGGCAGCGCCCTGCAGGATGTCGAGCGCGCCGGCGGCAACGGCTACGCACGCTATCAGCCGCCTGCGGCAAGCTCCGATTCCGACGACATCAAGCAGTGGACCGAAAAGCTTCGTCATGCGCTGAACAACAATGAATTCAGGCTGGTTCGGCTGCCGATCACCAGCATGGAAGACGACAACCTGTTGATTTACGAAATTGAAACCCGGCTGCGCAGCGACGGCAATGACGAAATCATCCTGCCGAGCATGTTCCGGCCAGCCGCTATCCAGTCCGGGCTGGCGGTCGACGTCGATCGAGACCAGATCCGGCACGTGCTGCGGTGGCAAGAATCCAACCCGTCGGAGCGCGACCCCTTCATCATCACCATCAGCGCCCAAAGCCTGACCGATGATTCGTTTATCGAGTGGCTGCAGAGCCTGGTCGATGCGCAAACGCTGGACGCCAGACGCCTGATCCTGGGTCTGCGGGAGCCTGAAATTCGCGAAAGCCTGCGCGAGACACAGCGCTTGATCAGCCGTTTTGCTGCTCGCGGCGTTCGATTCGCGCTGCTCGACGTCGATCCCGACTGCAAAATCGACCTGCTGATCAAGAACATCAACATCAACTTCATCAAGCTGAGCTCCGAACTCTCGGCGGTTTTGCGGCGCGACGAACACAAAAGAGCGTCGTTGCGCAAAATGACGGATGAGGCCACGGCAAATGATATCCAGGTCATCTCGCCACAAGTCGAAAACACCAGCGACCTGGCCGCGCTATGGCAGTTCGGCATTACGCTGGTCCAGGATGACTTCGTGCGCGAGGACCAGGCCTGACCCGGCGAACCCCGACTGATTCACCACCCGTCCTACTGTGGCACCGTCAGGCCCGCGCCTGCTGCGCTTCGCTCGGCAACGCATCCTCACTTCACCAGTATCCAGCAGCCGTGCGAGTACGCTTCTGCTGCCTTCAGTCGCGAAACGCCCCAGCCACGGCAGCTGGCGGCACCTCGTGACGGAGGGGCGATGAACAAGGCGGGGTAACAGTGGCGCTCACAAACGGCCCTGGTGCAATGCGGCGATGCGCTCTTCCAGTGG
>JAIVHD010000215.1 GCA_020201235.1 Lysobacteraceae bacterium | reverse complement strand
GGGTTGAGGCTTCTCAGCGGCTATAAGCCCCAATCGTTCAGGCAAACAATTTTCAACTCGGCCACGAAGCAGGATGAAGGATGACTCCATGAGCCTGAACAAGCTGTCGCAAACCGCCTGCAACATCCGGGCAAGAACCTGCAACTTCCGTTCATTCCATCGCGGGCAGGCTCCGGCCAGAATAACCATCGGCTATTCACTGATCCGGACGATTACCATTCGGTTGTCGATTGACCCGGTTTGCAGGCCTGGTGGCCCACAGCGAACGCGGGGGTCAAGCGTCAGAACCATCCTCGTTTCGGGTGAGCTTGCCCGGCACTCTCCCCAATCTATAGGCGGAAAGGCATGCGCATTACTAAAGGAATAAGTTTTATCCTGGGGACTGTTCTTGCCGGTGCAGTTGGCGTGGGCTGGTCATCGAATCTTGTAGCACAGCAGCCGAGTGGACCACCGGCCTGCGTCTTTCCTGATCTTTCAGGCGTGACGGCCATCGCGCTGCAGCCGAACGCAGGGGACCCGGCGGGCAGCGCCGATCCGATTCCCGGGGGACGCTGGGAACTGGCGACGCTGCTCTACCGTACGGCGGCCCCTATCGAGATCACAGGCGATGCGACCGGCGTGATCGAACTCGAAGCAATTTCGCCGAGCGCCGGACTATTCAGCGCCGCGCTGGACATCAACATCACCGCACCGGCCCAGGAAATGCGAAGCGAGACCGGGGCCGGACCTTACGCGCAAACGGGCGGACTGCTGAATTTCACGAACCTGTGCGGCGATGCCCTGACCCTGTCTGATACGGTCTATCGCGTCGACAGCTCCGGCGCAGAGCCCGTGCTGACCCTTTGGGGCCAGGTCGAGATCCCGGTCGAAGACCCCTTCCCGATTGTGGTGACCATCGAGCTCGAGGCTGATTTTCTTCGGGTCGAGCCACCGACGGCGCTTGACCCGATCTTCGACGATCGCTTTGAAAACCCCTGACGGGAACCCAACCGGCCTGCAGGATCGACATATTCGGCCAAGTCGTCAAACCCACATCAGGGTTGTTGCTCGAAACGATCCCGGAACAGGACATCCGGATCTCTCCCGGATTCAAGGACCAGAACCAGACCATCGTGATCGGAGGAACGGGCAATCGAGGTCGCGTCGCCTTCGAAGCCGAGCCAGTAATCGGCATTACCGCGCATGTAGCCATAGTCGCTGATAAAGCGACTGGCGGCTCGGTTGAGCAGCGCGTGATCCAGAGTCTGGGCCACCGACCGGGTGTTCTGCCGGAACAGGAAGGAGTAGCGTTCCCCCTCAGGCAGGCGCTCCAGCGGGTTGAACAGAGTCGGTGTCACCTGATTGCTCGGGTCGAACCCGGACTGACTGTCGTTTTCGATGTTGACCAGATTCTGATCCTCCACCGAGGTCCCGCTGAGCAGGCCGATGACGTCCACATAACCGTCGGTGAACTCGAAGGCATTCTTGTCGCCGACCAGAATGATCGGCAGGTTGCGTCGGTGAACTCGAAGGCATTCTTGTCGCCGACCAGAATGATCGGCAGGTTGGAGTCGGCGGTCTGACGCGCCTGCACCTTCGCTGCCACCGACTGCGCCTGCTCGTGGCGCTTGAGGCGGACTCGAGGTTCCGATTCAACATTGCTTAGCGAGCGCAGATGGTTGTTCATGACCACGAACGGCCAGTCGGCGCCATCGGCGATAAAGCGCCCTTCCAGGGTCAGGGTCGGGCGATCGTGCAGCGGCGTGTTGTCGAGGCTCAGGCACTCATCGCCGCCTTCCTGGATCACCTGGTCCACGGCGACCCGGCTCTCATTGATCAGGAAACCATTGTTGATCTCACCGCGGTCGTTGCCCGGAACGAGATAAGCGGTGTAGGCCACGCCACCGGCCTGGCTGACCGCAGTAGCCAGGGCCTGGAGCGTGGTCAGACTTTCGACTTCCTGCAGGGCCAGAACGTCGGGACTGTGCATGGCCTCAACGATGGTCGCGGCCAGCTTGGCGAGCTTGAGCTGATACTCAGCCGTCGTCGGGATTTGACGGTTGTCCGCGATGAAACCAGCGCCGCAGGCCGGAATCGACCGGGCAGAGTCATCAACGTCATCGAACAGATTGAGCACGTTGAGCGAGCCGATCGTCAGCTCATTATCACCCCCCGATGGTGCGGGCACCGGCAGGTCAGGCGTCGAAATCAGCGTAAGCTCCGTCGGCCACAGTTCGTAGCCACCGAACTCGTAGCCGATCACGCCGATCGCCGAGAACGTCGTGCCACCGGCCAGGGTGAGATTGTCCAGTGCAATCCGGTCCGGATCCAGCTCGAACTGCTCCGGTGCGCCCGACCAGACCGGACAGTTCGGACAGGTAGCGCCAAGGCCCGGGAACTCCACGCCAGGACCGCGCAGGGTGCGGCTGCCTGTCGCGCTGACGTAGGCCTCGGCCACCGGATCGCTGCCGAAACGTTGCGATGCACCGGTAACGAATCCGTCGACTACGCTAACGCGCATCGACTCGAAGCACTCGAAGTTGTTGATCACGCAGCTAGGCGTCGCGGGATCCGGCGACGGAACTTGAGCATTGAATTCGATCGGTGTCGGCAGCGGATTACCAGAGCTGGTGACCTCGACCACTTCAGGCAGGCCGATCTGGGTCAGCTCGAAGAATTCCACCACAGTCCCCTGCACGATGACTTCATCGCCCACCGCCACGCTCGGCGCTGAACCGGTAAAGACATGCAGCCCGCGCGATGCAGGATCGCCCAGGCCAGGTGGCTCGAGCGCATCTGGCATCTGGATCACGAAGAAATCGGAAGCTAGCGCCGTGACAATATTGCCCTCGGTACGGACGATCTGACCCTCAAGGGGCGAAGTCAGGCCTGTGCCCTGGATCTCCTCGATCGAAAAGACATCGGCAACCAGTCCGAAATCGGCGTTATCGCGCGGCTGGACCTTGTAATTGCTGAACGAAAACCAGCCGATCCCGCGCAGGAACTCGTAGTTGTCATCGAGGGCAGGATCGATCGTCAGGGTAGTGCTGAACGCATCACCACGGGCATCGCCGCTGCCGTCACTGAACAGCCATTCGCCGAAGTCATTGCCGGGGGCATTGGGGTTTTCGTTGGTGACGGTGACGTCGGTGAACTCGAAGGCATTCTTGTCGCCGACCAGAATGATCGGCAGGTTGGAGTCGGCGGTCTGACGCGCCTGCACCTTCGCTGCCACCGACTGCGCCTGCTCGTGGCGCTTGAGGCGGA
>JAIVHD010000214.1 GCA_020201235.1 Lysobacteraceae bacterium | reverse complement strand
ATCCCAGCCTCGGCCAGGGCGGCAGCCATCTCGTCCCAGATGCCGCCGGGCTCGTCGAGCCCATGCACCAGGATGACCTCAGGCGTCTGATCGGCGTGCGCTGGCCCGGCCGGTTGAAAGCCGATCGAGCCCGGCAGCGGTGCCATCACCTCGGGCAACCACGCTTCGAGCTGGTCCTGGGCCATCAGGCGCAGGTCACGCTCCAGGTCGGGATTGCCCTCGGCCCACCATACCCAGCCGGCCAGCAGGCCGAACGAGACCAGCGGCAGAAGCAGCAAAAAAGCCAGTGCTCGACGACTTACCATCGTTTCCAATCCGGGATCAAGAACCTAAGGAGACGCGCAGGCTGGATGAAAAATCGGTGGAGCGCGCCAAAAAAACACCGCTATCATTCTCGCAGAATCAGACAAGCAACAGGAAGTTGCCTCGTGCCCCGCAAAAATCGTCATCAATCGTTTTTTCCCATGTCAGCAGCCGCCTGGCTGCTCGCGCTGTTGATCGCTATGGGCAGCCTTCCGGCGGCCTGGTCGCAGGTCACGCTGCCGCCGATCAATATCGGCAACACCAACTTCATGGACGGGCGCGCCCTGCCCGGCACCATGTTTCAGCAGACTCTGATCGCCGCCGGCGCCGACAGCTTCCGCGACAACGACGGCGACCGCCAGCCGGCGCCGGACGCCTTGCGCACGGTCGGCGTGGCCACGCAAGTCGCCTGGCTGTCCCAACACCGGCTGTTCGGCGCCAACTGGGGGGCCGAGTTCATCCTGCCTCTAGTCCACGTCGACCTCGATGTTGTCCCGGGTCTCGACGACCGCCAGGGCGGCTTCGGCGATCTGTTCCTGAGCCCGCTGGTGCTGCAATGGCCGGAGAAAAAACTGCTCGGCCGGTCGTTCTGGCAGCGTCTGAACTTCAACTTCACCGTGCCGGTCGGCCACTATGACCGCGACCGGCTGGCCAATATCGGCACCAATACCTACCGCATCAACCCGCACTACGCGGCCACCTGGCAGTTTTCCGAACGCTGGGAAGTCAGCGCCCGGTTCCACTATCTGTGGAACGGACGCAACGACGAGCCGTCGCCGGCGCTGGGCGCCGACTGGACCCGGGCCGGCGAGGCGGTGCATACCAACCTGGCGCTGTCGCGCGAGATACTGCCCGGCCTGCGGCTGGGCCTGGCCGGCTATCACTTGCGACAGATCAGCGATGACCGCATCGACGGCCGCGACCTGCCCGGATCGCGCGAGCAGGTAGTCGGTTTCGGGCCCGGCATCCGCTTTCAGCGCGGACCCCAGGTGCTGTTTGTGCATGCCTATCACGAGACGGCCGTTCGCAACCGTCCCAAGCGCAACCAGGTCATTGTGCGGTACGCTCGATTCTTCTAGCCACGGAGCAATGCCATGACCGAACCGAAAAACTGGTTCGAACGCCAGTTCCCTGAAATCATTTCGAACTGGTCGGGGCTTTCGATGTACCGGCGCTTCGAGCGGGTCATTTCGATCATCCTGACCCTGGCCATCGGGCTGCTGGTGCTGGTCGCGTCATGGAGGTCGACAAACTCGACCCCCTGCACCTGCTGGGCCTGGGCGGGGCCATCCTGGCGCTGGGGGCCACCTACTGGCTGCTCAAGCGCGCCGGCTGTGACCAGAAAAACTAACCTTGCCGTTGTACCTCAAGGTTCCCGGCGATAGCGGATCGCGCCGCCGACCAGGGTCAAATCGACCCGGGCCTCGGCCAGTTCGTCTTCGCTGACTTCCAGCAGATTGCGATCCAGCACCACCAGGTCGGCCAGCTTGCCGACCTCGATGGTGCCCAGTCGGTCTTCTTCGAACGCTGCGTAGGCGCAGTGAATGGTGTAGGACTTCAGCGCCTCGATCCGGCCCATGGCCTGCTCGGGGTAAAAGCGCTCGCCGTTGGCCATCTCGCGCGTGATCGAGGCGTGCAGCGAGGCGATCGGCGAGATCGGCTCAACCGGTACATCGGTGCCGTTGCAGATCGTCGCCCCGCTGTCGAGCAGCGAGCGCCAGACATAGGCCTCGCGGCGCGCGCGCTCCTCCCCCAGTCGCTGCGGCACCCAGGGCCCGTCGGAGGTTGCGTGGATCCCCTGCATGGAGGCGATGACCCCCAGTTGGGCAAAGCGCGCCACGTCGTCGGGGTGCAGCGTCTGGGGGTGCTCAATACGCCAGCGCAATTCCTCGTCGCCGGCCAGGCGGCCGATGGACTCGTAGACCGACAGCGCCTCGCGGTTGGCGCGATCGCCGATGGCATGGGTATTGAGCTGAAAGCCGTGCTGATAAGCAATTGCCGCGGTTTCGCGCAGGTCGGCCAGCGACATCTGCGGCAGACCGGACCGCTCGGGACGGTCGGCATAGGGCTGCAACAGCCAGGCGCCGTGGGTTCCCAGCGCGCCATCCAGGTGGCGCTTGACCGAGCGCACGGCCATCATCCGGCCTTCTTCAGGCAAATGGCGATAATCGGGCAGGCGACGATCCAGATCGATGTTGGTCTCGCCGATCACGGCCACGTACAAGCGAAGCTTGAGCCCGCCTTCTTCGTCCAGCGCCAGCAGGCGATCGATATCATCAAATCGCTGGCCCTGGTCGTGAAAACCGGTTATGCCATGGCGCAGCGCTTGTTGTGAGGCCAGCTCTACCTGGCGCTGAAACCGCTCCCGGCGAGCGATCTGGCCCAGGCCGTCGAACCAGGCTCGCACGCGCTCGCGTACCGGACGTTGGGCAGCCTGGCGCAAAAATCCGGTCGGCTGGCCTTGCTCATCGCGCACGATTTCGCCACCCTCCGGGTCCGGCGTGGTCTCGGCGATACCGGCCAGCCCCATCGCCATCGCGTTAGCCAGCCCCGCGTGGCCGCTGGCATGGGTCAGCAGCACCGGATTATCCGGGCTGACCGCGCTCAGGGCACGAT
>JAIVHD010000213.1 GCA_020201235.1 Lysobacteraceae bacterium | reverse complement strand
TGCCGGCGCGACTCGGCGTTGCATTTCTTGGCAAGGGAGCGGCCATTCCCTGCGAAACGCGCCTTGATTCGCACCGGCACAGTGGCTCTGAGTGTTACCTAATTAACCGCATGGCCCACTAGAGGAGTCGGGCTCGCGATCGAAAAGATGGTGAAAAAGCTGCTCGGCGCGGGCAATGCCCTCGGGCGTCAGGACCAGCGACTTCGACCGTGTCCGGGGATCGGCAATCAGCCCTTTTTCATGCAACCGATCGGTGATGAACCAGTCGATCTGGCGCCAAACCCGGTTATCGTTATGCAGCGTCAGCCAAAGCAGCGCCAGCGCGGCATCATCCACCCGGTTCCAGTCGGTTTCTTCCAGCATGCTCGCCTCCCGAGATTCGAAATCCGGAATCAATATTCCGCCACTTATCGATCCTACATATTTCGCCGGTACTCTCCACCCACTTGGTAGAGCGAATGCGAAATCTGACCGAGCGAATGGTACTTGACCGCCTCGATCAACGCGGCAAAAGTGTTTTTGCGTTCGCGGGCCGCGTGCTGGAGGTGCTCCAGGGCCTGCGGTCCCAGCGGGTTGCGCGCCTGTTGAAACCGGCGAAGGTTCCTGATCTGATGATTTTTTTCCTCATCGCTGGAGCGAATCAGTTCGATTTCCGGTGACTCGGTCTGCGTGCGGGCGCGGGGTTTGAAGGTGTTGACGCCGATAATTGGCAGGCTGCCGTCGTGCTTTCGACTTTCGTAAACCAGCGATTCGTCCTGGATCTTGCCGCGCTGATACATGCTGTCCATGGCGCCCAGCACACCGCCGCGCTCAGAGATCGCATCGAACTCGGCATAGACCGCTTCTTCAAGCAGGTCGGTCAACTGATCGATGATAAAACTGCCGCTCCACGGGTTTTCGCACATGTTCAAACCCAGCTCCCGTGCGATGATCAACTGAATGGCGACAGCGCGGCGCACCGATTCCTCGGTCGGTGTAGTGACAGCCTCATCGTAGGCATTGGTATGCAAGCTATTGCAATTGTCGAACAGCGCATACAGCGCCTGCAGCGTCGTTCGGATATCGTTGAACTGGATTTCCTGGGCATGCAGCGAACGACCCGACGTCTGGATATGGTACTTCAGCATCTGAGAGCGCTTGTTGGCACCGTAGCGCTCGCGCATCGCGCGCGCCCAGATGCGACGCGCGACACGTCCGATGACGGCATACTCCGGGTCCATACCGTTGGAAAAAAAGAATGACAGGTTGGGCGCAAATTCATCGATATCCATACCCCTCGCTAAATAGTACTCCACGATCGTAAACCCGTTGGACAGCGTGAATGCCAACTGGCTGACCGGGTTGGCTCCAGCCTCGGCGATGTGGTACCCGGAAATCGAGACCGAATAGAAGTTTCTGACGTTGCTTTCGATGAAGTACTGCTGGATGTCGCCCATCATGTGCAATGCGAACTCGGTCGAGAAGATGCAGGTGTTCTGCGCCTGGTCTTCCTTCAGGATATCGGCCTGGACCGTGCCGCGAACAGTGGCCAGGGTGGCGGCCTTGATGCGTTCATAAGTCTCCGGATCCAGCAATTCGTCACCGGTCACACCCAGCATTTTCAGCCCAAGCCCGTTGTTGCCGTCCGGCAACCCGCCCTCGTAGCACGGTTTTTCCAAGCCGCCGAAACGGCTGTCCTTGAGTGCCTCGATTTCATCCGCGCGGCCTTGCTCTTCAAGAAATTTCTCAACCTGCTGATCAATCGCAGTATTCATG